>JACMOF010000454.1 GCA_014378155.1 Caulobacter sp.
GTCCTGGTGGTGCTGATCAACGACCCCGACTTCGAGACCGGCCCAAACACCAAGGACGGGGGTGACTTCGGCGGCAAGGCCATGACCTATTACGGCCGCTGGACCTACAAGTACGAGGAAGCCGCCCGCCAGGGCGCGGCGGGCGTGCTGGTGGTCCACGAGACCGCCCCGGCCGCCTATGGCTGGGCGACGGTCAAGAACTCCAACGGCGCGACGATGTTCGACATTGTGCGCAATGAGCCGGCCAAGAGCCACCCCAACCTGGAGGCCTGGATCCAGCGTGACGCGGCGGTCGAGCTGTTCAAGGCCGCCCATCTCGACTTCGAGGCCCTGAAAAAGCAAGCCCAGAGCCGCGGCTTCAAGCCGGTCGAGCTGAAAGGCGCGACCTTCTCGGCCGCCTACGCCGTCGATCACTCGGTGATCGTGTCGAAGAACATCGCCGGCCGCATCAAGGGCTCCGCCCGTCCTGACGAGACGGTGATCTACAGCGCCCACTGGGACCATCTGGGCGTTGGCGCGCCCGACGCGCGCGGCGACAAGATCTATAATGGCGCGATCGACAACGCAGACGGCGTCGCCGCCATCCTGGAAACCGCCCGCGCCTTCAAGAGCCAGCCGGCCCCGCAGCGCTCGATCCTGTTCCTGGCCGTCACCGCCGAGGAGCGCGGCCTGCTGGGTTCGGAATATTACGCCGCCAACCCGCTCTATCCGCTGTCCAAGACCGTGGGTGACCTGAACATCGACGCCCTGTCGGCCACCGGCCCGGCCAAGGACATCACCACCTCGGGCGACGGCAAGGTGGATTTGCAGGACCTGCTGGTCGTCAAGGCCAAGGCCCATGGCCGCTATTTCACGCCCGACCCTTCGCCCCAGGCCGGCCATTTCTATCGCTCGGACCACTTCCCGTTCGCCAAGCGCGGCGTGCCGGCCATCTCGGTTGGCTCGGGCGAGGATCTGGTCGTGGGCGGCAAGGAAGCCGGCCAGAAGGGCGAGGAAGACTACACCACCAACCGCTACCACCAGCCCGCCGACGAATGGCGAGCCGACTGGGACCTGACCGGCCAGGCCCAGGACATCGGGCTGTTCTATGAAGTGGGCGCGGACCTGGCTAATTCGAGGGTCTGGCCGGAATGGCAGGCGGGCTCGGAGTTCAAGGCGCTGCGGGACACGACCAAGGCGGATCGGAAGTAGACTTCTGCCGTTCGGGACGCGGACGGGGACATGCCCATGTCCCCGATCGTAATTCGCGGACGCAAACGCGTTTTGTGAAACCACACCATGACAGCCTCCGTCTTCGACCTATTCAAGCTCGGCGTCGGCCCGTCGAGCAGCCACACCATGGGGCCGATGACGGCCGCCGGCCTGTTTGTCGGCCGTCTGCGTGACGCCGGCCAACTGGCGACAACGGCGCGGGTCGAGATCCGCCTCTACGCCTCCCTGGCCCTCACCGGTCGCGGCCACGCCACCGACCGGGCGGTGGTCCTGGGCCTGATGGGCTTCGTGCCCGCCCAACTCGATCCCGACGCCGGCGAGGCGGCGCTGGTCGAGGCCGCCGCCAACCAGTGGATCATGTTGGGCGGCGAGGTCGGCATCGGCTTCGACGCCGAACGCGACATCGTCTGGGCCGGCCACGAACGCCTGCCGCAGCACCCCAACGGGCTGACCTTCACAGCCTTCGACGCCGCTGGCGTCACGCTGGCGGAGCGCACCTATTTCTCGATCGGCGGCGGCTTCGTGCGCGACGAGAGCGAGATGGGCCGCAACACCCCGCCCGAGGAAGGGCCAGAAGTCCCCTTCCCGTTCGAGAGCGGCGCCGACCTGTTGCAACGCGCCGCCGACGCCGGCCTGAGCATCGCCGGGGTGATGGGCGCCAACGAGCTTGTCCGGATGGACGAGGACGCGCTGGCCGCTGGGCTCGACCGCATCTTCGAGGCCATGGAGGCCTGTATCGATCGGGGCATGCGCGAGAGCGGCGTCCTGCCCGGAGGGCTGAACGTCAAGCGGCGAGCCCTCCAGATCCATCAGACCATCCAGGGCCGCATGGAGCGCCAGATCAGCGACCCCCAATTCAGTGATCCATTGGCGGCGATGGACTATGTCAACCTGTGGGCCATGGCGGTCAACGAGGAGAACGCGGCCGGCGGCCGGGTGGTCACCGCCCCGACCAATGGCGCGGCCGGCCTGATCCCGGCGGTGCTGCGCTTCTACCACCGCTTCCACCAGGGCACACCGCAGCAGGTGCGGGTGTTCCTGCTGACGGCGGCGGCGATCGGCGCGCTCTACAAGCGCAACGCCTCGATCAGCGGCGCCGAGGTCGGCTGCCAGGGCGAAGTCGGCGTGGCCTGCTCGATGGCGGCCGGCGGGCTGTGCGCGGCGCTCGGCGGCACCAACGCGCAGATCGAGAACGCCGCCGAGATCGGCATGGAGCACAACCTCGGCCTCACCTGCGACCCGATCGGCGGCCTGGTCCAGATCCCCTGCATCGAGCGCAACGCCATGGGCGCCATCAAGGCCATCGACGCCGCGCGGCTGGCGCTGCTGGGCGATGGTCAGCACTCGGTGTCGCTCGACAAGGTGATCGCCACGATGAAGCGCACCGGCGAAGACATGTGCGAGATTTACAAGGAGACCTCGCTGGGGGGCTTGGCGGTGGGGCTGTCGGTCAATCGGGTGGAATGTTGATCACCTGGCTCCTACGGATCGCTTCGCGATCGTCTTCCCCCAGAGGGGGGAAGAGCTTAAGCGCAGGGCTCCGCCCCCTCGCCGCTGACAGACGGCGAAGCCGTCAGGTGGGGGCCAGTGATCCGGTTTCCTCTTGCCCAAATTCAAACCTCTGACCTACGGCGCCTGCCAGAACAGGAAGAGAACACCCATGACCGGAACCATTCGCGCCGGCATCGGCGGCTGGACCTACGAGCCCTGGCGGGGCGGCCCCTTCTATCCCGATGATCTGAAGCAGAAGGACGAGCTGAAATACGCTAGCCGCCACGTCACCAGCATCGAGATCAACGGCACCTACTATTCCACCTTCAAGCCCAACAGCTGGCAGAAGTGGCATGCCGAGACGCCCGACGACTTCGTGTTCTCGGTCAAGGCCAGCCGCTACTGCACCAACCGCAAGGTGCTGTCGGAGAACAACGACTCGCTGGAGAAATTCCTCAGCCAGGGGCTGGAGGCGCTGGGCGCCAAGCTGGGCGCCATCAACTGGCAGTTCATGGCCACCAAGAAGTTCGACCCGGTCGATTTCGAAGGCTTCCTGAAGCTGCTGCCCAAGGAAATCGGCGGCCGGCCGGCGCGCCACGCCCTGGAGGTCCGCAGCCCCACCTTCGCCACCCAGGAATTCTACGACCTGGCCGCCCAGTACGGCGCGGCCATCGTCTATGCCGAGGACGACGAGGAGCCGACCTGGCCCTGCATCGACCAGCCGACCGCCGACTTCACCTATGCCCGCCTGATGTCGAGCCGCGAGAGCGAGCCCACCGGCATGACCTCGGACGATCTGGACGCCATCGCCAAGCGAGCCCAGGCCTGGGCCAAGCGCGGCGACGTCTACGCCTACTTCATCGCCGGGGCGAAGGTGCGCAATCCGGCCGCCGCCATGGCGCTGATCGAGAAGCTGAAATAGGGGCTGCGCCTCGGAAGCCCTCTAAGCGGCTGGGGACATGCACAGATGCATGTCCCCGATCGTGGCAATGCCTTTGACAATCCGTGGCGCCGTAAACCTCAGCTTTGCGTCGCGACACGGCCGGCCTCGGGCGCTCCCGCGACGGGATGGCTCTCCAGACACCCCAGCCCCCTCAGACTCACCGCCACCGCGACGTCGAGCGGCGTGTGCGGGACCTCGCCCAGAAACGCCCGCAGCTTGCCGTCGATAAGCGCCATGGGCTCGCGCCACAGGTAGCGCATCTCGGCCATCTCGCTGAAGACCGGCACCACGGGCGAGAGGGCCACGATCATCCACCAGGGGAAGGCCTTGATCGGCAGCTTGGGCTGGCCCAACACCCGACGGATCGACGCCCCCATCTCACCCCAGGCCAACTGGTGGCCGCTGAAGTGAAACACCTCGAACGACCCCAACCGGTCGGCGCGATCCAGCAGGCGGGCCATGGTCTCGGCCAGGTCCGGCAGATAGGCCCAGGCGTGGCTGACGCCCTTGGCCGACGGTTCGGTCACCGAGGTCGGCGGCGCGCCCGGCTTGACCACCGCCTGGCCGAAATAGTTGTTGCCGGCGTGCGGGCCGAAGAAGTCACCGGCCCGGACGATCAGCACCGGCGCGCCATCCGCCGACGCCGCCTTCAGCCGCCGCTCCATCTCGACCCGGATCTTGCCCTTGCGGGTGTTCGGCTTTTGCGGCGCGGTCTCGTCGATCAGCGGGAAGGCGTCGAGGCCGAAATTATAGACCGTGCCCGGCAGCAGGATCCGCGCGCCGTTGGCCTTGGCGGCGGCGATGGTGTTGTCGAGCATCGGCAGGACCAGCTTGTCCCAGTCCTTGTAACCGGGCGGGTTGGCGGCGTGGACGATCAGCGAAACGCCCTGGGCCGCGCGGGCCACGTCGGCGGCGACCATGGCGTCACCTGCGATCCAGGCGATACCAGCCTTGGCGGGCTGGTCGCGACGGGTGAGGCCGCGGACGGTCCAGCCGTGGCGAACCAGGGCGCTGGCCGCTTCGCCGCCGATGCCGCCGGTCGCGCCGATTACCAGGGCGATGGGTTGTGAAGTCGAGGTCATGTCGGTCTCCCGTGAAATCTGATGAGCCCAAACTGCGCCTCAATAAGATAAACATGAATTGGCGAACCTCGTTGATCTGCTATGCAAGAATGCATGAACGATCCCGACTGGAGTCTCTATCGCGCCTTCCTGGCCGTGCTGACCGAGGGCAGCCTGTCGGCCGCCGCTCGAACCTTGGGTCTGACCCAGCCGACCCTGGGCCGACAAGTCGCTGAACTTGAGCGCGCCTTGGGCCTGGCCCTGTTCACCCGCTCGCCGCAGGGCCTCAAGCCCACCGACGCCGGCCTTGAGCTGGCCCCGCACGCCCAGGCCATGGCCGGGGCCGCCAGCGCCATGGCCCGCGCCGCTTCGGGAGCGGGTGACACCGCGCGCGGCGTCGTTCGCATCACCGCCAGCGAGATCATCGGCGCCGAGGTGCTGCCCCGGATCCTGGCCGCCTATCGCCCGTTGCACCCCGGCGTCATCGTCGAGCTCGCGCTCGACAACCAGCAGCAGGACCTGCTGCGCGGCGCGGCCGACATCGCCGTGCGGATGGTCCGTCCCACCCAGGAGGCCCTGGTCGCTCGCCGCCTGGCCGACACCCATCTGGGCCTCTACGCCCATCGCCGCTATGTCGAGGCCGAAGGCGCGCCGACCACCCTGGAACAGCTTCAGGACCACCCTCTGGTCGGCTTCGATCGCGGCAACCCCTTTCTGAGGGACCTGGCCCAGCGGTTGCCCCTGAGTCGCAACGGCTTCGCGTTCCGGGCCGACAGCGATCTGGCGCAGCTCGCCGCCGTGCGCGCCGGCTTCGGCGTGGGCTTCGTCCAGCACGGGATCGCGCGGCGGGAGCCCGACCTGATCCCCGTCTGCCCCGGCCTGATCCGCTTTTCGCTCGGCATCTGGCTCGTGATGCACGAGGACCTGCGCGGCACCCTGCGGATGCGGACGATGTTCGATCATCTGGCCGACGGGCTGACGGACTTTCTGGCGACGTCGCAGCCTTAGCCCTTCACGCCTGCAACGTGGTTAATCAAACCTAAAGCTGTCCGCGCTACACACGGCTTCATGCGCCGCGCCCTCGCCTGCCTGCTGATGATCGCCGCCCTGGCCACGCCGGCCGGCGCCCAGGTGCGGGCCAAGCCGACCACGGTGGTCCCGCGGGCCGTGACGTCGCAACCGACACCGACCCAGACGGCCAATCCCGTCCTGCCCGTGCTGCTGCCGTTCGCCGCCAACCGCCAGGGCCGCGATCCCGGCCAATGCCGGGCCGCCTGCGCCAAGGCCTATTATTTCTGCGGCGCGACCGGCGACGATCCCGGCTGCGGCGGCCAGTGGGCCCAGTGCAAGAGCCGCTGTACGGCCACCTACACGCGCCCGGGCGGCTGAGTAACCCAACGGCAATTTGACGGTCCGGCTAACGCTGTTACGCTCTCCTGAACAACGATAAGTCAGGGAGGGGGCCATGAGCCCAGCATTGCCTCAGAAGGGGCTGCCAAAGGCCTGCATCATCGGCGCGGGCTGTAGCGGTTTCACCACCGCCAAGCGGCTGAAAGACGCCGGCGTCCCCTATGACTGTTTCGAGGCCTCCGACGACATCGGCGGCAACTGGTACTTCAAGAACCCCAACGGTCTGTCGGCCTGCTACGAGAGCCTGCACATCGACACCTCGAAATGGCGTCTGGCCTTCGAGGATTTCCCGGTCCCGGCTGGCTGGCCCGACTTCCCCCATCACAGCCAGGTCCTCCAGTACTTCAGGGACTATGTCGCCCATTTCGGCCTGCGCGAGACCATCACCTTCAACACCAAGGTTCAGAAGGCCGCGCGAACCGACGACGGCCTGTGGTCGGTGACCCTGTCGACCGGCGAGACCCGGCTCTACGACGTGCTGATCGTCGCCAACGGCCACCACTGGGACCCGCGCATTCCCGAATATCCAGGGTCGTTCGATGGCGTCGCCTTCCACGCCCATGCCTATAGCGACCCCTTCGATCCGGTCGATATGCGCGGCAAGACCGTCGTGGTGGTCGGCATGGGCAATTCGGCCATGGATATCGCCAGCGAACTGGCTCAGCGGCCCATCGCCGGCAAGCTGATCGTCTCGGCGCGGCGCGGGGTCTGGGTGTTTCCGAAATATCTGAACGGCAAGCCGTCGGACAAGTCGGCCATGCCGCCCTGGATGCCGCGCAAGCTGGGCCTGTCGATCGTCCGCTCGCTGATCCGCAAGCACGTCGGCAAGATGGAAGACTACGGCCTGCCCAAGCCCGACCACGAACCGCTGGAGGCCCACCCCTCGGTGTCGGGCGAGTTCCTGACCCGGGCCGGTTGCGGCGACATCACTTTCAAGCCGGCGATCAAGGCGCTGGAGGGGAAGACCGTCCGCTTCGCGGACGACACGGTCGAGGCAGTCGACGTCATCGTCTTCGCCACCGGCTACAAGATCAGCTTCCCCTTCCTGGCCGAGCCGGCCCTGGTTCCGGACGCCGATCACCGCCTGCCGCTATTCAAGCGGATGATGAAGCCCGGGACGCCCAATCTCTTCTACATGGGCCTGGCCCAGGCCCTGCCGACCCTGGTGAATTTCGCCGAGCAGCAGTCCAAGCTGGTCGCCGAATACCTCACTGGCCGCTACGCCCTCCCGGCGATCGCAGACATGCAGCGCATCACCGCCAAGGACGAGGAGCGCCACACCGGCCAGTATTACGCCTCGGCCCGTCACACCATACAGGTCGATTTCGGCGTTTATTGCGCCGACCTGAAAAAGGAGATCGCGGCGGGTGAAAGGCGGGCGAAGGCGGCCGGCAACAGGCTTTCAATCGCAGCGCGCGCCGTCGAGGCCTTGCCCCTGGCGGCGGAATGAGGCTGAAATCATGACGGGGCGTCAGCTGGGCCTCGTCACGAGTCGCGTTCCGATGTCGAACATCGCCTATTTTCCCGTCCGACCGGTTCTCGAGAACCATAAGCCCGGGAAGCGCGAGCGCACCAAGGTCGCCAACCGCCAGGCGATCCTCGACGCCGCGCGCGCGGTGTTCGGCGACCTCGGCTACGAGGCCGCCACTGTGCGCGACATCATCCGCCGCACGGGTTTGGCCTCGGGCACCTTCTACAATTACTACAAGTCCAAGGAGGAAGTGTTCGACGCCCTGGCCGACGACGGGGCGCGCCGCTTCCGGCCGATCCTGCGGGCCGAGTCCGAACGGGCCGTCGACTTCGAGGGCTTTCTGCGCGGCGCGGTCCGGGCCTATTTTGAGTTTCTGGAAGGCGAGCACGAGAGTTGGCGGGTCAACCGGCCGGCCGGCGAGGTCTTTCCCCATGCCCGCCCCACGCCTGAAATCGTCGCGGTGTTCGACGAGGTCCATGCCGCCCTGGCCAAGGTTCTGGAGCACGACCACGCCCCGGCGGTCGATCTGGATTACTTCGCCGCCGCCTGTATCGCGATCGCCCGCGAGATCGGCGACAAGATGCTGGAGCGTCGCCCGATCGACGTGGCCGGCGCCGCCGATTTCGCCGTCAAGATGATCCTCGGCGGCCTGCCCGCCCTGCCTCACGCCTGAAGCCGCGCCTTCCATAAGAAAGAGCCCAAATGGCCGATCCCGCCGTCCAGAAGTTCATCCTCAAGGCCCTGATGTCGCTGCCCAGCCCGGTGCTGCGAGCGATGTCCGGCGGCGGTGTGGTCTATCGTGGCCGGCGCACCCTGGATCCGCGCTTCCAGTTCCTCAGCCACGCGGCGGCCAAGATGCCGTCGATCACCAGCCTGGCGCCGGACGAGGCCCGGGCCGCCAGCGCCCGAGGCCTGGCCGCCATGAGCGGGCCTCCCGAGCCGGGCGTGCGCACCGAAAACCTCTCAATCGATGGGCCCGTGTCGAGGGAGGCTGGTGGAGCCCCCTTGAACCTGCGCGCCTATCGCCCGGCCGACCAGGACAGCGGCGCGCCCCTGATCGTCTTCGCCCACTTTGGCGGAGGCGTGATCGGCGACCTGGAAACCTGCGACGCCTTCTGCGGGATTCTGGCGCGGACCTGCCGCACGGCGGTGATCTCGGTTGATTACCGCCTGGCGCCCGACCACCGCTTCCCGGCCGGGCTGGATGATGTGCTGGCCGCCTACCGCTGGTCACGCGACAACGCCGCTCGCTTTGGCGCGGCGCCGGGAACGGCGGCGATCGGCGGCGATTCCATGGGCGGTAACTTCGCGGCCATCGTCGCCCAGGAAATGCAGCAAACGGGCGAGGCCCAGCCGGCCCTGCAGCTGCTGATCTATCCCGCCGTCGATGTGGCCAGCGAGACAGCGTCGATGAGCACCTATGGCGACGCCTATCCGCTGAGCCGGCCGATCATGGACTGGTTCATGGGCCACTATATGGGTCCAGACGCCAATCCGGCCGATCCGCGTCTGTCGCCGGACAAGACCGAGGACCTGACCGGCCTGGCGCCGGCCGTGGTGATCACCGCCGGGTTCGACCCGCTGGTCGATCAGGGCGAGGCCTACGCCAAGCGCCTGGCCGCCGCCGGCGTGCCGGTGACCTACCGCTGTTACGACGCCCTGGCCCACGGCTTCACGGCGTTCACCGGGGCCGTGCCGGCGGCCGACGCGGCGTGCCGGGAGATCGCGCGGCTGGTTCGGGCGGCGCTCGAGGCGCGGGTCTAGGTCTTTTTTATCCGCTCCTCCCGGCGAATGCGGGACCCAGATGGAAGAGCTCAACAGTGGATTCCATGATCTCAGCGCTTTTCCAATTACCCAAACGCCATGGGATCTCGGTCACGGCATTCGCCGGGATGAACGAAATTGGGGGGGGCGCATGAACAGCACCATGCGCGCCCTCGTCGTCGAGACCCTCGCCCCCGACTTCGCCGGCTGCGCGATCCGCGACGTGCCCACGCCAACGCCCGGCCCAGGCGAGGTGCTGGTCGCGGTGAAGGCCGTTAGCGTCAACTTCCCCGACCTGCTGATGACCCGCGGCGAATACCAGTTCAAACCGCCGCTGCCCTTTACCCCAGGCCTGGACGTCGCCGGCGAGGTGGCGGCGCTGGGCGAAGGCGCCACGGGCTGGAAGATCGGCGACGCCGTGGTCGGCGGGGCGCGGCTGGGCGGGTTCGCCGACTATGCGGTGTTGAGCGCCGAGAGCCTGAAGCCCAAGCCCGCGCGGCTGTCGTTCAGCGAGGCGGCGGCCTATGGCGCGGCCTATCTGACCGCCTATGTCGCGCTGGTGCGCCGGGCGCGGCTGGAGCCCGGCGAGTGGGTGCTGGTCCACGGCGCGGCTGGCGGGGTGGGCCTGGCGGCCGTGGACCTGGCCAAGGCCCTGGGCGCGCGGGTGATCGCCGCCTCGGCGTCCGACACCAAGCTGGCGGCCGTTCAGGCGCTCTACGCCCCCGACGCTGTCGTCAATGTCACCGACGGTTTCCGTGACCAGGTAAAGGCGATCACCGGCGGGCGAGGCGCCGACGTGATCTACGATCCGGTGGGCGGCGACGTGTTCGACGAGAGCGTGCGGTGCATCGCCTTCGACGGACGGTTGCTGGTGATCGGTTTCACCGCCGGCCGGATTCCGACAATCTCGGTCAACATGCCGCTGATCAAGGGCTTTTCGGTGATGGGCGTCAGGGCCGGCGAGTATGGCCGGCGGTTTCCGGAAAAGGGCCGGGAGAACCAGGCGGCGATCTGGAGAATGGCCGATGAGGGCGTGATCTCGCCGCACGTCCATGCGGAGTTGCCGCTGGCGCGCTGGCGCGAGGCGTTCAACCTGTTGGCCGAGCGCCAGGTGATCGGCAAGGCCGTGATCCGGCCTGACCTCTAGGCCCCGGCCGCGTTCTTGGCGAGGAAGGGCACCCAGGCCTCGACCAAGACGCCGGGCAGGCCCTGGGTCAGGGTGACGTGGCCGTTCAGGAATTCCAGGCGCAGGCGCATGCCGGCCAGGCCAACGCCACCGGTCAGCGAATCCTCGCTGGCCAAGCCAACGCCGTAGTCGCGGATCGACAGAAGCACCATCTCACCGGCCAGGCGCAGGCTGATCGTGGCCATGGAGCTGCCCGAGTGCCGGTGGACGTTCGCGAGGGCTTCCTGGGCGACGCGATAAAGCGCGATCTCGGTCGCCGCGTTCATCTTGGGAAAATCGTCGGCGATATCGATGCGCATCGACAGGCTGGTGCGCCGGGCGAAACCGTCGATCAGTTGCCGCAACGCCAGGCCCAGGCCCAGCTCCTCCAGGGCCGGCGGATGCAGCACATAGGACAGGCTGCGAATCTCATCCAAGGCGCTGGTCAGCAGGGATTTCACCTCCATGCGGATTTCCTCGGCGCGCCCTTCCACCTTCTGGTTGCCCAGCATCAGATTGGCGCCGGTCAGGTATTGGGCCGTGCCGTCGTGCAGTTCACGGGCGATACGGCGGCGTTCGTCGTCCTCGGCGTGCAGCAGCGCCGCCGTCGCCCGGCCAAGGGCGGCCTGGGCGCGGCGCTGGGGGGTGATGTCTTCGTGCGACACGATCAGCAAGGGCTTCTCGCCCTCGCCAACCCTGACGGCGGAAAGCCGGACCCAATACCGGCCCACCGCGCCGCCGGTTTCGTATTCGAGCCGAAAGGGACTCGGCTCGTTGCCCCACAACGCCCGAAGACCCTCGTCGATGGCGGCGCTGTCGCTCGCATGGAGGGCGTTGGGGAGCGACATGTAATCCGCTCCCAGGCCAAGGTTTTCCAGGTCGAAATCACTGAGCGTGACGAAATGGGCCCAGGCCTCGTTCACCGCGACGATGCGGCCATCGCTGTCCAGGATCGCGATATTGGAGGACAAGGCGTCGAGCATCGAGCCCGGCAGGGCCGGATCGGAAGCGTCACCGATGCCCTGAACCACATGCATTCCTTGTCGTCCCGTGCCCGTTTGATCCGCCGACAGACCGACAGCGCCCCAAACCCTGCCCCAATCATCGGTTGGGATGAATTATCGCGCAACCGGTCTTGGAGCCTGGCACAGGGAGGCGAACCGGCGCCGCGCGGGCTCGGAGCCTCACGGACCTAAGAGTCGGGACTCATGTTGACAGCGCCCGCCCCTTCCCTTATCCACCGCCCCTCACTCGCGGGGGCCTAGCGGCTTCCGCGCCCAACTAATATCGGAGCCACCTCGTGAAGCGGACATTCCAGCCGTCGAAGCTCGTGCGAGCCCGCCGTCACGGCTACCGCGTGCGTATGGCCACCAAGAACGGCCAAAAGATCGTCGCGCGTCGCCGCGCCAAGGGCCGTA
>JACMOF010000455.1 GCA_014378155.1 Caulobacter sp.
TAGAGCGCCAGGAGCCGCGGCATGATCACGGGGTCGAGCAGCACCAGACCGCTGACCGCCTTGGGCGCCTCGGCGGCCGTCAGCAGGCTGACGGTGCCGCCCATCGAATGGCCGGCCAGGACCACCGGTCCCTGGTCCAGGGCCGCCAACAGGGCCAGCAGGTCATCGCGCAGGTCCAGCCAGTTTCGGCGATGGTCGGGATCAGCCGCCAGCCGGCTGGAGCCATGGCCCCGCTGGTCGACGGCCATGACCCGCAGGCCGGCCGATAGCGGCGCCAGGAGGGCGCGATAGGTCTGGGCGTTGAAGCCGTTGGCGTGGACGAAGACCACACCGACCGAGCGGTCGGTGGGCCCAAACTCCAGGACCGCCATCTCGCCGGCCCCAGCGCGGCTGTCGATGGGGATGAAGCGTCGTCGGGGATCCCGAAAAACGGCCGCGTCCATGGCGAAAAAAGCTCCTGTTGCGGCCAGTGGAGCCTAAACTAGGCGCGCGGCGTTGCCTCGTCCATGGAGCCCCGCATGAAACCCCTCGCCACCATCGGCTACCAGACCAGCACCCAGGCCGGCATGATCGCGCGCCTGAAGGCTGCCGGGATCGAGACGGTCGTCGATGTCCGCGCCGTCGCCTCGTCGCGCAAGGCGGGGTTCTCCAAGACCCTGCTGGCAAGCAGCCTGCGGGCCGAGGGCATCGACTATGTACACCTGCGCCCGCTGGGCACGCCCAAGGCCGGGCGAGACGCCGCGCGGGCTGGGCGCATCGACGAGATGCGCGACATTTTCCACGCCCATCTGGCCGAACCGTCGGCCCAGGTGGCGCTGGGCGAGGCCGTCGACCTGGCCGACGGCCGGCGCATCGCCCTGCTGTGCTACGAGGACGACGCCCGCTGCTGTCACCGGGCCATTGTCGCCGACGAAATCCGTCAGCGGTTGAGGTGCGAGGTCATCGATCTCTAGCGCTCCACGGCCGCGACTTGCGGCCGGCGAGTCGCGCCGCCACGCCTTCCCCCTGGCGACGCTTGGGATTAGCCTTCGGAAAAACCTGGGGAGGTTGCGATGCGATATCTACGCTGGCTGCTGTCCGCGTCCGTCGCCCTGTACGCGCTGATGAGCGCCGTGCCGGCCAGCCTCACCCTGCTCTACAAGCTGCACCTGCTGGTCCTTCCCGATGGCGCCAAGTCGAATGGAGCGTTGATGGACGCGATGTCCTGGCCTCGCGTGATCCTGTGGTGGGCGGTGGCGATCCTGTTTTTCGTCGCCGCCTGGCGCCTGGCCTTCGCCCAGGGGCGGGCCTGGCTGGTCTTCACGATCGCCTATGTCGGCGACGTCCTGGGCTGGCTGTGGAGGCAGGGTCCGGCCTATGACGCCACCTTCCCGCCGGACCAACGCCGGACCGACCTTGCGATCTTCGCCGCCCTGGCGGTCGTCGGCGCCCTGATCGCCTGGGTGGAGCTGCGCAAGACGCGGGCAAACTGAGGCTTTGGCGCGCTTTGGGTTGATCCTTGGGACGAAGGCGCTAGGAAGGACGCGCGCGCGCCGCCCCTTGGGAAACCGAGGGACAGGCCCCATTTTCTGTCCGGCGCCCGTCGCGGCGCGTCTCAAGGCGAAGATCCATGGCTCAATATGACGTCGTCATCATCGGGGGCGGCCCCGGCGGCTACAACGGCGCGGTCCGCGCTGGACAGCTGGGTCTGAAGACCGCCATCGTCGAAGGTCGCGGCAAGCTGGGCGGCACCTGCCTGAACGTCGGCTGCATGCCGTCCAAGGCGCTGCTGCACGCTTCGGAAATGTTCGACGCCGCGACCAATGGCGAGTTCGCCAAGCTGGGCATCGAGGTGAAGCCCAAGCTGAACCTGCCGCAGATGATGGCCCAGAAGGCCGAGAGCGTCGAAGCCCTGACCAAGGGCGTCGAGTTCCTGATGAAGAAGAACAAGGTCGACTACATCAAGGGCTGGGGCCGCATCGACGGACACACTCCTGAAGGTTTGGGCAAGGTGGTCGTCAAGGCCGAGGACGGCAGCGAGACCGTGCTCGAGGCCAAGAACATCGTCATCGCCACGGGCTCGGAGCCCACCCCGCTGCCGGGCGTGACCATCGACAACAAACGGATCGTCGACTCGACCGGCGCGCTCAGCCTGCCGGAAGTGCCCAAGAGCCTGATCGTCGTGGGCGCCGGCGTCATCGGGCTGGAACTGGGCTCGGTGTGGAAGCGCCTGGGCGCCGAGGTCACCGTGGTCGAATATCTGGACCGCATCATTCCGGGCACCGACACCGAGGTGGCCACCGCCTTCCAGAAGATCCTCACCAAGCAGGGTTTCAAGTTCAAGCTGGGCTCGAAGATCACCGGCGCGACCTCGACCGACAAGCAGGTGCAGGTCACCGTCGAGCCCGCCGCCGGCGGCCTGGCCGAGACCCTGCAGGCCGACTATGTGCTGGTAGCCATTGGCCGCCGTCCGTTTACCCAAGGCCTGGGCCTGGAGACGGTGGGCATTACGCCCGACAAGCGCGGCGTGATCGCCAACGACCATTTCAAGACCTCGGCGCCGGGCGTCTGGGTGGTCGGTGACGTGACCAGCGGCCCGATGCTGGCTCACAAGGCCGAGGACGAGGCCATCGCCTGCATGGAACTGATCGCCGGCAAGGCGGGTCACGTGAACTACGGCATCATCCCGGGCGTCATCTACACCAAGCCTGAGGTCGCCACCGTGGGTCAGACCGAGGACGAACTGAAGGCCGCGGGCGTCGCCTACAAGGTCGGCAAGTTCCCGTTCCTGGCCAACAGCCGGGCCAAGATCAACCACGAGACCGAGGGCTTCGTGAAGGTGCTGGCTGACGCCAAGACCGACCGCATCCTCGGCGCCCACATGGTGGGTCCGA
>JACMOF010000006.1 GCA_014378155.1 Caulobacter sp.
AACTCGCGCTTACCCACAGCCTCGCCATCGACAACCGCCAAGTGCGCCGCCCAGACCTGTGGCTCGCTCGGAGACCGCTGCCGCCGTCTAGCGAGAATGGCGCCAAGTCCGGCGAGGTGCTCGGTCTCGATGAACAGCTTTGAGAAGGCGGGGTGCGCTACGTCAGAGGCCTGAGGCGCCAGGACCAGTTCGGCATAAGACGTCACTTCGACTTCACGGAAGCTATCGCTGAGGTTCGAGATCGTCACTCGCCGCACTTCCGCGTCGTCTTCCGCGGAGACGAGCACCTGGAGATTTGTCGCGAATGCGCCGTCCCGGCGGGCAAATTCGGCGCGATCCTCGTTGAACGTGACCTCGTAGGCCTCAGGCTCAGTCCCGATCGACTGGTAGGCCGCCGTCCAGACGTCTCCGTTGGCGACGTCCTTCAAAAAGACGTACGAGCCCCAGTCGTCGCTGGTGGCGTCCTCTCGCCAGCGGGTCACCGCCATGTTCCCCCAGGCGCTGTAGCCGGACCCGGCCGCCGTCAGCATGACCGCGTAGCGGCCGTTCGACAGCAGCTGGGTGGCGGGAGTGGCGCTACGCGGGCTGGTGCTTCGCCACACGAGAGGCCCTTCAATCTCGCGGACCTTCGCTGCAGATGTGGTCTCAGAAACCAACGGCGGCGTAGCGGTAACCTCGCGCGGCGCCCGTTCCTGCAGAAGGAGCTCCGTCGCCCGCACCATGCGCTCTGCGTGGAAGCGGTTGCGCATCAAGCCATCCAGCAGGGTGTCGGCGATCGCGGTGATCGTCATGCCCTGGTGGTGGGCCATGAATGCCCGCACCAAGGCGACCGTCCCTCCGTCCGGAATCCGGGCCGGCGTGAAGTCCAGCGCTTCGTAAAAACCATACCGACCGCGCGCGCCGAGCGCTTCGAGGCGCTCGAAGTTGCGCACGGCGGCCTGAGGATCAATCATGCAAGCAAGGGCGGTGGCGTATGGCGCGACGACGGCATTGTCAGCGAGCCCTCGTTTTAGGCCGAGGCCAGGCACGCCGAAGTTTGAATACTGATAGGTCAAGTCTAGGTCGCGCGCGTTGTAGGCAGATTCCGACACGCCCCACGGCGTCCCCCGTGTCGCCGCGTAGTCAATCTGGCGCCGGACGACGAGCCGATTGGTCTGTTCGACGAGGCTGTCCGCCGGCGCCCGCATGACGATGGACGGCATCAGATATTCGAACATCGATCCGGACCACGAGATCAGCGCCGCCCCATTGGCCACCGGCGTCACGGCGCGGCCCAGGCGAAACCAGTGACGGGCGGGCGCGTCGCCCTTGGCGATCGCCATGAAGCTTGCCAGCCGAGCCTCTGAAGCTAGTAGGTCATAGCAGCTGGGATCGAGCGCGCCCTCGGACGGCTGATATCCGATCGACAGCAAGAGGCGGTCGGCGTTGATCAAAAAGCCGAATTCCATCGCCATCGCCATCGACCGCGCTGCATCTTCAAGCGCCTGAAGTCTGGCGACAAGCGGAGCCTGGGAAGGCGCGCGGCGATCACGCCCATGGCTGTCGATACAGGCGCCTACGGCGTCTGCCCAGAACTGCAGATCCGCACCGGCCTCGTCGTGCTCTTCAAGGACAATCTCACGAACTGCGTCCCCCAGGATCGCAGCCTGCTCCGCAAGTTTCTCAACACGCCGTCCAGCCTTGTTGTCGGGGGTGGTCGCCTCAAGGAGACCGGCCGCGAGACGATCGATCTCTTCGTCCAGCCTCCGCCAGGGCACGGCTTGCGTCTTGCGCAGTTCGCGCAATCGGCGCGCCTCGTCCCGAACCAAATCGAGAGCGTCGTTGACGCCTTGGAACCACTGCTGATCCGCTAACGTCTCGCCTCGCCATTGATGACAGGCGTTGGCCAAAGCGATCAGGTGTCCGGCCAGGTTGCCGCTGTCGACCGAGGATACGTACTGCGGATCGAGCGGACGCAAGTCGCGGGTATCATACCAATTGTACAGGTGACCACGATGCTTTGGCATGCGGGCCATGGTAGCCAGCGTCGCCTCCAGCCGATCTGCGGCCTCGGCGGTGCCGATCCAGCCGAAGTCCCGCGCGCTGGCGACCGACAACAGGTAGAGGCCGATATTGGTCGGCGACGTCCGATGTGCCACCACGGACTCCGGCGATTCCTGGAAGTTATCTGGCGGAAGGGCGTTGTCGGCGGGCGTAACGAAGGCCTCGAAGAAACGCCATGTCCGTCTGGCGATCAATCGCAAGGACCGGGCGTCCGCCTCGGCCAACGGACGCCGGCCCAATACCCGAGGCGAGAGGCTCGCCCAAAACGCCACCGCCGGGGAGGCGAACCAGGCGAGCGCAAACGCCAAGGCCAGGGGCCAAGTGCCGTGGCCCCAAATCCACGCCACGCTGATGGCTGCGGCGCCGGTTAGCACCGCGCCGCCCATCCGCTTGTAGGAGCCTCGCACCCCCAAGCTGGAACCCGACGCCGCCTGAGCCGCCGGTACCCATTCGAGCAGGTGGCGGCGGGTCAGCGCGAGGCGGATCAGGGTGCGGGCGATGGCGTCTCCCATCAGCCAGGCTTGGTCCGCGAGAAAGACGATCATCAGGCCGACCTGGATAAGCGCGACACGAATCTCCGCGTCCAGGGCGCGGAGATTGCTGCGAAGCGCCACGCCGGGCCGACGCGGGACGAGCCCGATTATCACCGGGATTAGGGGCGGCAGGGCCATCGTCGACAGGATGAAGATCGTCCAGGTCGCGGCGGCGTGGATGGGAAGGGCCCAACCGGCGATAAGCGCGATGACGATCGAGGGCGCAGAGAGCGAACGTCGGACATTGTCGAGCATCTTCCAGCGCCCGATAGCGGGAACGCCGCGTCGCGGCCGATGGGAGACCCCCTTCGGCCCGCGCCCAACGATCCATGGCAGAAGTTGCCAGTCCCCCCGGACCCAGCGATGGTGACGCTGGGCGGCGACCTCATAACGGGCGGGAAACTCCTCCACGACTTCCACGTCCGAGGCGAGGCCAGCGCGGGCGAAAATCCCCTCGAACAAGTCGTGGCTGAGGAGGCTGGATTCGGGGACACGGCCTGCAAGCGCCGCCTCAAAGGCGTCTACATCGTAGATGCCCTTACCCGTGTAAGACCCTTCGCCGAATAGGTCCTGGTACACGTCGGACACGGCGGCCGCGTAAGGATCAATGCCGGAAGCGCCGGAGAAGATACGAAGGAACAGCGAGCCCTCGCGCCCGACCGGAAGCGCCGGCGTCACCCGCGGCTGCAGCACGGCGTAGCCCTCGACGACCCGGCCTAGCTCAGCGTCGAAGCGCGGTCGATTGAGAGGATGGGCCATCTTGCCGATGAGTCGACCGACGGTCTCGCGCGGGAGGCGTGTGTCTGAGTCGAGGGTGATGACGAAACGGACACTTGATGGCACAACAGGCGGCGAGAGAAATGTCGTGTTCGAAGCACCGCGAAGAAGCCTATTGAGTTCACAAAGTTTTCCGCGCTTACGCTCCCAACCGATCCAGCGTCCTTCGCCCTTATTCCAGACCCGCCGCCGGTGCAGCAGCAGGAAGCGCTCTCCGCCCGCAGCTGGCCCGTACCGTCGATTCAGACGGTCGATGCCTTCCTTGGCTGCGGCCAATAGTTCTTCGTCGCCCCCTACGTGCTCGCTCGTCGCGTCGGACCAGTCCGACAGCAGCGCAAAGTGGAGGTCCCCCGGGGGGCTCGCCAGGTAGTGAACCTCCAGGCGGGCGACCAATTCCCCGACCTCCGAGAGCGAAGTCAGGAGAGTGGGCACTGCCACCAGCGTGCGGAGATCCGCGCTGATCCCGCCACGTAACGCCATCGCCGGCAGCAGGGTGGCCCGAAATCCTTGCGTCACCACGTGGTTCACGATGGCGACGGCGACGTCCACCGCCGGGATCAGTCCCAGAACCCCAAGCACAAGTAGCGAGGTCGCGCCGAGGCCGCTTGCAGCCGCGATGGCTAGAGGAATGGCCAAGAGACTGGCTGCGACCGCGGCGCCCGCGGCGACATAGCCTCCGATCCCCAACGTGCGATAGAACTGTCCCGGCCAGGCCTGGGCAGGCGGTCGAAAGCCGATCGCCGCTTCGAACCCGGCCCGACCTCCAGCGATCAGATAGTAGCCTGGGTCGGCCATCCGAGCGTCGCTCGCATCTTGGTCGGTCTTAAGCGCTCGTGACGCAGCCGCCACGGCCCGATGCGCGACTTCAAGTTCGGTGAGATCGGAGCTGCGTGCGAGGTGCTCGACGGCGCTGCGGTAGAGATTTCGTGTCGGGAAATCCATGTCCCCAAAGGGGCTTCCGGCCTCAAACACTTCATCGACCAGGCTGACGCGCTCGAAGAGCTCCGTCCAATCCACGTCAGAGATCAGACGCATGCTGGTGATGATGTTTCGCACTGTGACACTGCCGGACACTTGCCTCTGGTGCTCATCGCGGACGACGGCGTCAGCGGTCGTTCCCGCTCGTCGAAGTTGTTCTTCGAGCCAGTCTAACGCCGGTGAGATGCTAGGATCCTGATCGCGGAGCCGCTGGACCAGTTGCACCAGAAAGGCGTCGGGGAAGGTCATTTTGGGATGCGACTGAAGGACAGCCGCAGCCGGTTCAGGTTCACGGCCCCTGGCGCCCAGTAGTCGGTCAGCCAGTATGTCGGCGCTCCGGCGACCGGCGCGGCTGTCCATGACTCGTTTGGCGATCCGTCTGAGGTTTTCGACAAGAACGATCCGGAGCGTGATGGCGACGGCCCACAGCTCGCCGATGGTCAGCGGCTGAACTTCTTGGTAGGCGCGGAGGTAGCGACGCAGGATTTCGGGATCGAAGAGACTGTCGGTATGGGCCACGAACGCCCAGGCCACCCCGAACACCCGCGGGTACCCCGCCAAGGGCCCCCCTGCAAGTTTAGGCAGCTGCCGATAATAGCCCGGCGGCAGATCGCCCCGGACTTCACGAATCTGCTTTTCGACGACATGGAAATTGTCGATCAACCATTCGGCTGCGGGCGTGATGGCTGCGCCCGCGTCGATTGCGTCAGAGACGTCACGGTAGGCTGACAGGAGCACAACCTCGTTGTCGGCGAGCCGCTTCGCGAGCGAAGCGCCCTTCACCTCGCGAGGCGTCACGGCCTGCGCGGACGCCAGGCTTCTCGCGTGCTCCTCAAGCCGATCGACGCTGAAAAGTTCGGCGCGGATGGGGGCTCCGTCGTCCCAGGGTGGTCTCTGTCGAGCGCTTGCGAGCAAGCCGTGGAGCGGAGCGATCAAATCCGACCCGTGGCGCAGTCGGCGCTCGCGCGAGGGAGCATTTGTCTCGTAACGCATGATGTTGCAGGCCCTCTACCGGGCGGGGAGTCATTGGTGCGCCACAGTCCTACCCAGCAACTGCGGCGTTGCGCTCTTTGTGGGCGGGCTAACTCAACCCCGCGCCCGCTCGTGGTGATCTGAGGGTTCGACGACCACCTCAGTACGCTCGCCGTGACGGCCGATCGCATCGGCGATGCAGTTCGCCTCTCGAACGGCCAAATCCCTTGACCAAAATGGCGTCGACATGCCCTCACCCAGCCGAATGGCCCATCCGTGCCTCTCTTTGACGACGTTGAAGGTGATCATCGCGCAGGACCTCTATTGGCTGGTGGTTTAGCAACGCGCGACCTTGGCAAAGGCTGCTGCGGGTGATCCCAGCGCAAGTAAGCGTCGTGCTGCGCGAGCCGCTTTGATTCACGTCGACAGGCATTAGGGCCAGGATGACTCCGAATATGCGGCTCGGTCCGTGGCGATCGCCGGTTCGTGTCGTTCCGGGTTCCTTACGTGAAGCGGCACAGACCATGGAGGCGCCGGATTAGCGTCGTGACCACCAAGCGTCGAGACCGGATCTGGCTGTCGATACCGATCGACGATGGACTTGATCGAAATCATGGTGGGCGCCTACAAGATGACCTCGACTGGCCGGCGTTGCGGCTCTCTTCGTGGAATGGCTGCACGACCAGCCGCTACGGACACGTGCGCATTCCAGTGATCGTGGGCAGCCGTACCAGGCGATGGTGGGCACCGATTCCACGTGATCGTGGGCGGTCTGGAGCCTGACCGACGGTGGCGTCATCGCGAAGACGTCATTGCCTACATTCTCAACCTAGGGAGCGCTCCCGCTTGAGTTGTGCAGGATCCGGCAGTGTGCGGGGGACTAGGGCGTTGAAAGCCGCCTGCACGAAGTCCACGATGGCGACTTTGCCTAGATCGACGGTTTCGCCGTCGAGAACCGCCGACATGGGCTCGTCCGATCGTACTTCTACGTGCCGGACATTGGCGCTCCGGATCATTTGATCTGCTGCCGCCCCCGGAATAACTTTTCGTAGCGCCAGCATTAGGGCGTCGAGAGCCCCATCGCGCGTGATCACTGCAACGCGGAAGGCCACGATATCGGGTTTCAGGCCCATCGGCTTTAGCGGACATCCAACATACACGACCTGCGCCTGGCCGGATTGGCCTTCGAAATCGTAGTGCAGGGATCCCTCGAAACTCTTGCCAATCGCCTCAAGGCCTTCGCGAACAGCCTCGCCGATATCGCCATCCCGAAGGGCCTCGCGAGCTTCGGCGAACAGGGAGATATTGCCGATGATGGCGGAAACAAAAAACGGCTTCTCCCCTATGCGTCCGCCGCCAATCGATTGCACGGTAGGCGCCGCTAGTGTTGCGCCCAGCGCGTCTTGCCAACTGAGGGCGCCATAGAGGGCCTTGGGTAGTCTGTTCATCGTCCCGCCGGGAAGTGGGACCAGGTAAGGGCCACCAATCGGAAACGCCTCGGCGGCGGCGCGGTGCGTGCCATCGCCTCCCAACACGATTAGGACGGCGAGCTGAAGAGACCGGGCCTCGTGCAATGCGGCGTCCACGGCCTCGCCCCGGACACACCAGATCTTGGCTACCCGGCAGCCCATCTCCTTCAGCACGGCTTCCAACTCGTTTTCGAAACCGGGTGCGTAGCCACCGCTCGACGTATTGACGAGCGCGCCAATGCGCAGCGTTGGGACGCTAAGAGGCGTCAGATCCATGGTGAGAAGCACACCCATTTTCGTCCAAGTATAACCGGAGCAGGAGGCAAACTTCCAGGTTCGTGGGAAGTAAGAAACTTTGACCCATGAAAAACCTGCGCGCCCTCATCGGCGGATGCTCTCAAGCAGCGCTGCATCGCTCGGCGGGGCGAAGACGCGCCTAGGGGTGACCTGGCTAGTGGACCAGCAGCAGGTTGAAATCGCCTGCGGGCTGCAGCAGCATGTCGTCGGTGGCGCCGCCGAAAAGGGCCTCCATGGCGCGCGCATGGCTGAACGCGCCGGCGATGAGCACATCAGCGCGGGCTTGCCGCGCGGCTGCGCCCAGGCCGCCGCCACGGCTCAGCCCAGACTGGCTAACGGCAAGGATGTTTCTGACGCCGTGGAGCTTGAGGTAGGCCCCCAGACTTGTCAGGTCTGCGGCGAGACGATCGGTGGCGCTGATGTGGTCGGCATCCTGCAGGAGGACTACCTTCGATGCGGCGGTCAGCAGCGGCAGAGCAGCACGCACCGCGCGACCGGCTCCTTGGCTTCCATCCCAGGCGATCGCGGCGACGCCATGTTCGGGCGCCACCCGGCGCGCGATGTAGAAGGGCAGCCTGGCCTGCATCAACGCCCCAGAAACCAGGCCGCTCCAGAGCCCTAGGCTCTTGAACGTCGATTGGGCGACGATGATGAGATCGCAGAGCGGAGTCTCGCCCAGCATGTCCGACTCGGCCATCGACCGCTCCGGTAGTAACAAAATGCGACCGCCGGCTGCGTCGAGTGTAAGGCCCTCGCGCTTGGACGTCTCGCAGACCAACGTCTCGGTCTTGCGACGAGCGTCGTCATTGGCCTGCTGGATGAGAGCGACGATCTCCTGGCTGACATAGCCGCCGGACATTCCATCCGAGAACATCAGGCTGGAGACCGTGGGCAGGGCCAGCATGGCCCTCACTTCGCCGCCTTGTCCGCGGACAAACTGCGCGCCAGCGGACAGGACGACGGCATCGTCGGGGCCGCTGGTCAGGATGGCGAGAATGCTGGCATAGGTCATGGCGGTCGCTCCTGCTTCATTCACTCTTCTACCCCTGGCTCCCACCCTGCCTTGAGCGACATCAAGCGCTTGGCCTGACATCTACTGAATGCTGAGCCGGAGCGGCGCGGGGAACCGCTTCAGCCCAACCCAAAGCTGATGGTCAGAAATCTAAGCTACTCTCGCTGCATCCGCCCATGCTCGGTGGAGAGTGGCCATCGGATCGATGGCCCTGGCGGCGGGTTCGCGCCAGAAACAGCCAGATGCCCGCTCGCCAAAAGCCGATGCTGGCGATGCGCCGAGATGCTTTTAATACTTCTGCGGTGACCTTCCCAACGGCTTCCTGGGCCTCCTTGACCAATGTCTCGGAACCGTTCTCAGGCGCCTTTCCGGTCGTGGCATCGACCCCGACCTCGAGCTCCTTGCCATGGCTACGAGCGTGATTTTGGCCTGGGCTGCGAGTTCGTGGCCCTTCAGCGTCGAGGCCGGAGATGCAGCGTTCGCGGCGGCGGCGGTCATGCTAACGGAGGCCAGGGCCACGAGCAGAAGACGGTTCATTGGCAATCCGGCCCTCTTGGAGGCTGCCTCGATGCGTTCCTTGAAACCAGGCCATAAAACGAGGTCATAAGCGAGTTGGACGCCACAAGCGGGATCGCTCAGGGCAAGCGGCGCCTCCACTCAACTCTCCGATTTCCCCCTGGTTCCCTATCTTGGTGCGCGACACTCCGATCGAGCGCCACCGCCAAGGCGGCCCCGAGGCTGCGCCAGTCGGGCATGGCGTTGACGGCCAGGATCACCAAGGCCAAGAGCCCGCAAAGCGAAAGCAGCGCCCGTATTCGCGCGCGCCATCCCGCAGTCGTCGCGAGGCTGGCGAGGGCCAGCAGCGCCAAGGCCTGCGCCCCAGCCACGACCAGCACCACCAGGGTGAGGCTCTGGCCGTTGGGCGCATCGCGGATGGCCAGCAGGGCGCCGAAGCCGCTAGTTAAGCCGCCTCAGGCGAGCAGGGCGAAACTGCAACAGCGACGCCGAGGAGCCGCTCGCCAGCGGAGCGGCCAGCGCGACGGTTGGAAAGATCCAGCGCGGGTCAAGGCATGACCGCCGCGCCGATCGTCGCTTCACCCGTCGCGCCCCATGATCCGAGGGGCGTCGATGGGCATGTCCGCAAGGATAGGCATCGGGAAGGCTCCTTGGACGTCCTAGGGCTAGCGAACGCTCAGCGGCCGAATGGCTGGCTCGTGATGGGGCTGACGAAACTGCCGCAGTTGGCAGCCGGCCGCCGACGCCACGGCCAGAACGACAAGACCCGCGACCAAAACGGCTCGAAGCTTGAAGGAAGGCCGGCGGGTCATCGTGCGGTTCTCCCGTCCCAGGGCCTTTTTGACCTGCGCATGACCGTCCCTTCGCCGGCGGCGGCCTGCACCGACACCGCGCTCAAGGTCAGGACGACGGTCGCGAATGCGGCGACATTCAAGATGACGAAGGCCAGTTGAAGAACGGTCATGACGCGAACCTCCTGTTCGTTGTCCGATGATCTCGCCGCGCCGCGCCGATGAACTTGATCTTGCTCAATCGCGGGAAAAAAACTTGGCCGCCGCAGGCGCTGTCGGCGCTCCGCGAGACGGCTTCTCAATGCGCCGCCTTCCGCAGCTTGGTCCCAGGCCGAGGATCAAGGCTCCGGAGAGAGGCCTTCAACTGAGCAACTTCCTCGTCATCCAGTTCGACCGTCGGCAAGCGCGGATGGCGTTCGGCAGAGCCCTCCCCGGGTTGCGGCTGGGCGCCAGCATGCCTTCGGTCAGGATCTGGTCAAGATCGCTTGGCGGGCAGCGCCGATACAAGGTCGTCAACGGCGGCGCATCGGCCAGCGGGCTGGGCCGGGCGTCCACGGCATGGCAGATCCCGCAATCGCACTGGGCGATCGCCTGGCGCCAAAACGTCTGCGAAGACCGCAGCGGCTTGGGTTCAGCGAAGCTTGGGCCGCCATGCCCACGACCAAGATGGCGACCAGTCCAGCGCCGATCGTCCTTGCGCCGCTCACAGCCGATCATCGAAGTCCAGCGCCAACCGGCCTTCGATCTCGCCGCGCGCCATGCGGTCGAAGATGCTGTTGATGTTGTCCGGCCCTTCGGCGTGGGCGGCGCCCGCGCCATGGTCCGCGAGCGTCACTACATCTGCCGTCGCCTTAACTGCGTCTATAGCATTTCCCGACCTGACTGCGTCAGGCCGTACGCCCGCCGTGTCGTCGTCAGGCGGGAGCCGTTGCTGAGGGGAGCCCTGCCGTTGAGACACAGCAGGCCTCTCTTCCTCGTCAGATCAGAAGGTCGGGTTGATCAGAGACCAAACGGCCAGGTTTCGTCCTCGCCTTCCAACTGGCGCGTGGGCAGGGGCGTGACAGCAGTAGTCTCGTCGAACCAGACCCAGGCGTCGAACTGCTGCGGCAGGGAACAGCCCGAATAGTGGCTCCAGCGCTCGGTTTCCGGCCGGTAGATGACGCCGATGAAGCGTTCCAGCTTCGGAGCGAGCAGAAGCTGTCGCAGCGGTTCATGCACACCCTCGCGCAAGTCGAGGAGGAAGCGTCTGACCCCGCTGTCGTGGGCCAGGCGCTCGTAGCTGTCGGGTCGTGAAGGGTTGATGGGCTTGACCTCCATAGGCTCGCCCCAGTCGCTGGCGCAGGCGACCGTGCCGGCATGCGTTCCAAGGCCGATCAGGGCGGCGTCGCGGCCAAAGCGCTCGCGGCACAGCTGGCCGATGTTGAGCTCGTCCCGGACCAAGCCCATTTCGGTCTTGGACGCATCGCCGACATGCGAGTTGTGGGCCCAGACCACCGCCTTGGCGTCCGGTCCCTTGGCGTCGAGGATGGCGCAAAGCGTTTCGAACATATGAGTGTCGCGCCGGTTCCAGCTCGCAGCGGCGCCGTAATACATTTCGCGGTAGTAGGCCTCCGCGTTCTTGACCAGCCGCGCGTTGGCGCTGGCGTCGAGGAAGCTGTCGCCGTCTTGGGATGTATACTCGAGGCGTCGCTCCAGCATCTCCGTCAGGGTCCTGACCACGCCCTGTTCGCACCGCGAGTAGCCGGCGGTCAAAGCCATGCGACCATAGCCTTGCGGCTCCTTGGCCCAGGGCGTCAGGCAGCCGTATCGTTCGCGCGCGACCTTGGCCGCCTCGGGATCGACCCGGTCGAGGTAATCCAGCACGGCCTGGATCGAGCCGGACAGATTGTAGAGGTCGAGGCCGTAGAAGCCCGTGCGCGCTTCGGCGGGCCGCCCCTCGTTCCAGGCGCGCATCCATTC
>JACMOF010000456.1 GCA_014378155.1 Caulobacter sp.
CAAGACGCTGGAAGACATTTCGCAAGAAGGCGGCGAGGCGTCTCAGTAATCACGGTTGGGGACATGCCCATGGGCATGTCCCCAATCTTGCCACCAACGAAAAAGGGAGGGTCCCCGAGGAGCCGCCCTTTCCATATCAAAAACCGTAAAAGCCTAGACCAGCGAGCTGTCGATGGCCTTGCAGGCCTCCATCAGGCCCTTCACCGAAGCGACCGAGGCGGCGAACATGGCCTTTTCCTCGTCATTGGTTTCGAACTCGATGACCCGTTCCGCGCCGCCGGCGCCGATCACCACCGGCACGCCAACATAGAGGCCTTCCAGGCCGTATTGGCCGGTCAGGAAGGTGGCGCAGGGCAGGACGCGCTTCTTGTCCTTGATGTAGCTGGTGGCCATGGCGATCGCGCTTTCGGCCGGGGCGTAGAAGGCCGAGCCGGTCTTCAGCAGGGCGACGATCTCGCCGCCGCCGCCACGGGTGCGCTTGACGATGCCGTCGAGCTCTTCCTGGGTCATCCAGCCTTGCTTGACCAGTTCCGGCAGCGGTAGACCGCCGACGGTGGAGTGGCGAACCATCGGCACCATGTCGTCGCCGTGGCCGCCCAGGGTCCAGGCGTGGATGTCTTCGACCGACACGCCGGTCTTTTCGGCCAGGAAATAGGCGAAGCGCGCGGAGTCCAGGACGCCGGCCATGCCGATGACCTTTTCCTTGGGCAGGCCCGAAAACTGCTGCAGGGCCCAGACCATGGCGTCCAGCGGGTTGGTGATGCAGATCACGAAGGCGTCGGGGGCGTGGGCCTTGATGCCCTCGCCGACGGCCTTCATGACTTTCAGATTGATGCCCAGCAAATCATCGCGGCTCATGCCCGGCTTGCGCGGCACGCCGGCGGTGACGATGCAGACGTCGGCCCCGGCGATCTCTTCGTACGAATTGGCGCCCTTCAGGACGACGTCCTTGCCGAACACGGCCGAGGCTTCTGCGATGTCGAGCGACTTGCCCTGGGGCGTGCCCTCGGCGATGTCGAACAGAATCACGTCGCCCAGCTCTTCGCGCGCCGCGATATGGGCCAGGGTGCCGCCGATCATGCCGGCGCCGATGAGGGCGATCTTCGCGCGAGCCATGGGGTCTCCATCAAGGCTGTGGACGAGAAATGTCGCGCGCGGTCTAGACCCGCAACGACCAAGCCTCAAGCCCTCTTTCCCGTTTCGCTGCGGTGCGGCATGACTGTGTGAACAACGGCTCGTGACGCCATTGGGGAGACGCGGGGATGAGCAAGACCGATCCGGGGAACTATTTCGAGGACTTCCGCCTGGGCCAGGTGATCGTCCACGCCACTCCGCGCACCGTCACGGCGGGGGATGTGGCGCTGTATACGGCGCTATACGGACCGCGTTTCGCGCTGTTCTCGTCGGACGTTTTCGCCACCGATTGCGGGCTCTCCGCCGCGCCGGTCGATCCCCTGATCGCCTTCCACATCGTGTTCGGCAAGACCGTGCCCGACATCAGCCTCAACGCCGTCGCCAACCTAGGCTATGCCGAGGGCCGGTTCCTAGCGCCGGTCCATCCCGGCGACACCCTGACGGCCCGGTCCGAGGTCATCGGGCTCAAGGAGAACTCCAACGGCAAGACGGGCGTCGTCTATGTCCGCACCACCGGCGCCAACCAGCGTGGGGTGGCGGTGCTCAGCTATGTGCGCTGGGTGATGGTGCGCAAGCGCGATCCGGCGGCGGTGGTCGAGGGGCAGGTCACGCCGGTGCTGGCGAGCGCCGTGGCCGCCGAGCACCTGACGCCGCCGCCCGGCCTGGATTTCGGCAAGTACGACTTCGCCCTGGCCGGCGCGCCTCATGCCTTCGAGGACTATGCGATCGGCGAGAAGATCGACCATGTCGATGGAATGGTGGTCGAGGAGGCCGAGGCGCAGATGGCCACGCGCCTTTGGCAGAACACCGCCAAGGTCCATTTCAACCAGTTCGAACGGTCCAAGGACCCGTCGGGCCGGCGGCTGGTCTATGGCGGGGTGGTGATCTCGACCGCCAAGGCTTTGTCGTTCAACGGCCTGCAAAACGCCGGCCTGATCCTGGCGATCAATGGCGGCCGCCATGTCAGCCCCTATTTCGCCGGCAGCACGGTGTTCGCCTGGAGCCAAGTGCTCGACAAGGCCGACCTCAGCCGCTCGGTCGGCGCGTTACGCCTGCGGCTGGTGGCGACGGTCGATCGCCCCTGCGCCGACTTCCCCGACAAGGACGCGGCCGGCGCCTATGCGCCGGGCGTGCTCCTCGACTTCGATTACTGGGCGGCGGTTCCGAAACGTGGCTGAGTTCGTCCTCGATCCGGCCTTCGTGACCACCTCGGCCGCTTTGGGCGATCTGCCGCTATGCCATGCGCGCCTGCAGCTTGACGCCCGTTATCCGTGGGTGGTGCTGATCCCGCGTGTCGAGGGAATGCGGGAGCTGGAGGATTTGTCGGCCGCCGACCGCGCGGTGCTGATCGAGGAAACCATCCAGGCTGGCGGCGCCGTTCGCGCGGTGGCGGAGATGATGGACCTGGCGATCGACAAGCTCAATGTTGGGGCGCTAGGCAATGTCACCCCGCAGTTGCACGTCCATGTGCTAGGCCGGCGGGTAGGTGATCCGGCCTGGCCGGGTCCGGTGTGGGGACATTCGGCGGGTGTGGTCTATGCGCCAGATGCGCTCAATCGAGCGATCGCGGCGGCGAAGACGGCGTTGTCCCTATAAATCCGCTCATCCCGGCGAATGCCGGGACCCAGATCCTTTGGCGGTCCGGCTGATTGGAGGGGCTTAGCGCTGTTGGCGTCCGCCACAAAGCCCCTCCATCTGGGTCCCCGGCATGAGCGGATAAATAAGCTACCGCTTCTTTTTCTTCGCCGACTTCTTCGCCGGCGCCTTGCCCTTCGCCGAGCTCTTGCCCTTGGCGGCCACGGCCTTGCCCTTCGCCCCCTTCTTGCCCTTGACCGCGCTGGCCTTGTCCTTGCCGCCCTTCTTGGCGACGGCGGCGCACCTGGCCTTGGCGGCTTTGAGAGCCTTGCCCTTCTTGCCCCGGATCGAGCAGGACGCCGCCCGTTCCGGCGCTGCGGCGCGCGGGGAGGCCGAGAGCGGGCGGGGCCAGATGACCGGGCCTCGGCCCTGGGCCACATAGCCCGCCGGCAGGGTGGCCTGGGCGACACGGCGAGCGGTGACGGGGATTTCGACCCCGTTTTCGTTCAGTTTGCCCGCCCAGCCTCCGTCGCCGCGTGATCTCAGGTCCAGGGTCGTCAGCTGTCCGGGACGCGGCGAAAATCGGGTGAGGAAGTCGCCGGTCGAGCGGTCGACGAAATCGATCAGGCCCGTTGAGCCGACGGCCCCGACCCGGCGGACGTCGCGCCAGGCGCCTTCCAGCGCGCCATAGCCGCCAACCGCATCGACGATCTGCAGGTCGTAGAGCGTGGTCCCGTCCGGGCCGGTAATGGTCCAGCCGCCGTCGAGTGGACCCTGAAGGCCCTGGGCGGCGACGATCGAGCCCTTGATCCGCAGGTCATAGGCCTCGGCCATCGGCACGTAGTTGCCCTGGGGCACGGCATGTCCGGGGATTTCGTCCACCGGCGGTTCCGGCAGCGGGATCGGCAGGACGGTGGGCTTGTGCGGCGGCAGGGGCGCCTGGGCGGCGGGCTCCTCCTCGTCGGTGGTCTGGGGACCGCTCTGGGCGATCAGGTCGGCCAGGGGATCGACGGCCTGGTCGGCCGAGGTCGCGGTGTCGGGGGCCGGCGGCGCGGCGACGACCGGAACGGCGCGGTCCTGGGGGAGCGCGACCGAAGCGGCTGGGGGCGCGGTCGCGACCGGCGCCTCCTGGGCGATGACCGGAGCGGCGGCGAAGGCCAGGAGGGAGATCAGGAGCGCGCGCATCAGGCTTCGATCTCTAGGCCGCCGAACGTTCGGCGATGGCGGCGGCCACCGCCACCAGCCGGCGGGCCTGAGCCAGGTGCAGCAGTTCGACCATCTTGCCCTCGACCCGCAGCGCGCCTTTGCCGGCGTTCTCCGGGGCGGCGAAGGCGGCGATCACCACCTGGCTCCAGGCGATCTCGCCCTCCGTGGGGGAAAAGGCGCGGTTACAGATTTCCAGATGCTTGGGATGGATCAGGGTCTTGCCGTCGAAGCCGAAATCCACGGCCTGGCCGCAGACG
>JACMOF010000457.1 GCA_014378155.1 Caulobacter sp.
CACGGGTCGCTGAGCACCAGAACGTCATGACCGAGCGTCATGAGATCGCGGGCGACCAGCAGCATCGGCTGAACGTGGCCGCCGCCTTCCCAGGTGGTGAACAGAAACCGCGCCATCACGCCCTCGACCCTAAACGAACATAACTGCCTACCCGGTACTGTCGAGCCCTGCCATAAGCGTCAACGGCCCGTCCGAAAAGCACCCCGGCGGCGGCTGTCTCGCCGCGTCGCGCTGCGACCGCTGGACAGCGGTCCAGCTTCGGAGGAACCTCCGTCCCCGTGAGTGCCTTAAAGGCTCTACGGCCGTCGCGGCGATCGAGGGCGACAAGCGAGGTTCCGGCGTTATGGATTTGAGGTTTGATCCGCTCTCGGCGTTCAACGAGGCTGAACAATCCCTGTTTCGGGCCGCCCGGCCCGGTGGAAAGCCAGTTCGACTGGTCGATACGACCATGCTGTATGCCCCCCGCAGCGGCGGGGTGCGGCGCTATCTGAACTGCAAGCGCGCCTGGATCGCGGCGAATCGCCCCCAGGTTCGTCACACCCTGGTGGTGCCTGGGCCGCGCGACGCGCACGACGGCCATGGCCGGGTGTCGATCTACGCCGCGCCCCTGCCGTTTGGCGATGGCTACCGCTGGCCGGTGGTCAAGGGCGCCTGGATGGAGCGGCTGATTCGTCAGCGGCCAGACATCATCGAGGCCGGCGATCCGTATACGCCGGGTCTGGCGGCCCTGAAGGCGGGGGACGCCCTGGGTGTTCCGGTCGTGGGCTTCTGCCACACCGACCTTGGAGCGCTCGCCGCGCTCCACATCGGCGAATGGGCCGAAAAGCCGGTGCAGAAGCGCTGGGCGGCCATCTACAGCCAGTTCGACCAGGCCGTGGCGCCCAGCCAGTTCATCGCTGGACGGCTGATCGAGGCTGGCGTCAAGAACGCCATTGGCCTGCCGCTCGGCGTCGATACAGAGATCTTCAATCCCGCACGGGGCGACCGCGAGGCTCTGCGGCGCAGGCTGGGCCTGACCAGCCGTCACCGCATCCTGGTGTTCGCCGGGCGGCCGGCCAAGGAAAAGAAGCTGGACGTGCTGGTCGAGGCCGTGGAGCGCCTGGGCGACCCCTATGTGCTGCTGTTCGTCGGCGCGGGGGCGGGGGCGCCGTCCAGCGACCGGGTGATCTGTTTGGACTATGAGCGCGACCCGCAGGGCCTGGCGGCGGTGTTGGCCAGCTGCGATGCCTTCGTGCACGCCAATGACAATGAGCCCTTCGGCCTCATCGTGCTGGAGGCCATGGCCTGCGGCTTGCCAGTGATCGGCGTGGACGCCGGCGGCGTGGCCGAGTCGGTGGACGAGACCGTCGGCGCCCTGGCCACCGCGTCGGAAGCCCGCGTCTTCGCCGAAGCCATCGAGTCGGTGTTCGCGCGTGACCTGCCGGCCCTGGGCCAGGCCGCGCGCTTGCGGGCCGAGGAGCGACACGGTTGGGACCCGGTGTTCCGCAAGCTGTCGGCGATCTATGGCGGCCTCACCGGCTGCTCGGCCTTTGCCGATCCCGTCGAGCACACCTTTCCCCCGCAATAGAAACGTTAGGCGGCGGCCTGGACCAGGTCGCCGCGGACCCGCGCCAGGATCTCATAGGAGTGTCGGCGCGCCTCGTGATCGTGGATCTGCGAGGCGGCCATCAGTTCGTCGGCGCCCGTGGCGTCCAGAACCTGTTGCACCTTGGCGCGGACGGTTTCCGGCGAGCCGATCGCCGAATAGCGGAAGGTATGATCCAGGCCCGCCAGTTCGGCTTCCGACGCGATGGCCCGGATGTCGTCGACCGGGGCCGGCAACAGCCCGGGTTGGCCGCGCCGCAGCGCCAGGAACTGCTGCTGGGACGAGGTGGACAGCCGGCGCGCCTGGGCGTCGGTGTCGGCCGCGCAGACCCCGATACAAATCATGACATAGGGTTGGGCCAGGGCCTCGGACGGCTTGAAGGTGCGCCGATAGATGGCGATGGCCTCCATCAGCTGATCCGGCGCGAAATGGGCCGCGAAGGCAAAGGGCAGGCCGAGCGCCGCCGCCAGTTGGGCGCTGTAGGTGCTGGAGCCCAGCAGCCAAAGCGGCACGTCCTGGCCTTCGCCAGGCACGGCGCGAACCAATTGACCCGGAACAGCGGGTTTGAACCAGGCCTGCAGCTCGACCACATCCTGGGCGAACGAATCGACGGCGCCCATGTAACGGCGCAGGGCGCGCATGGTCGGCTGGTCGGTGCCCGGCGCGCGACCGAGGCCCAGATCGATTCGGCCGGGATAGAGCGCGGCCAGGGTGCCGAAGGCCTCGGCCACCATAAGGGGGGCGTGGTTGGGCAGCATGACGCCGCCCGATCCGACCCGAATCGTCTTGGTGCCGCCAGCCACGTGACCGATCACCACGGCCGTGGCGGCGCTGGCGATGCCCGGCATGTTGTGATGCTCGGCCAGCCAGTAGCGGTGATAGCCGAGGCCTTCGGCGTGGCGGGCCAGGTCCAGGCTGTTGTGAAGGGCCTGGCCGACACTGATTCCTTGCGGGACCGGGGCCAGATCGAGGACGGAAAAGGGCAGGGAATGAGCGTGCGACATGCAGGCTAGATCGTGATGCGAAGGCCCAACCTCAAGGCGCGCGGATCGCGCTAGGCGAACGCGCCTGATCCGCGCACTACTCTCCAGGGCCGCGCACGCGGCGAGCGGGGTCGATCATGGCGCTGAACTGCAAGCATCTGGACGGTAACGCCGTCGTCACGCCCCAGACCCACGGCTGCGAAGAATGCCTGAAGTCCGGCGACGCATGGCTGCACCTGCGCCTTTGCCGGACCTGCGGTCACGTCGGCTGCTGCGGCCAGTCGAAGAACAAGCACGCCACCCAGTATTTCAAGGCCACGCGCCATCCGATGACCGAGGGTTACGATCCGCCGGAAGGCTGGGGTTGGTGCTTTGTGGATGAGGTGTTCTTCGAATTCCAGGCGCCGACCCCGCATCCGGGCCCTATCCCGCGCTACTACTGAGGGCTTGGTAAGCGACGAACCGCCTAGATCGGCTTTGGACTTCAGGGCGCGGGAGGGAGAAGGTGGCGCGAATGACGGGACTTGAACCCGCGACCTCCGGCGTGACAGGCCGGCGCTCTAACCAACTGAGCTACATCCGCATTGGGCCTCGCCGAAGCGAAGTGCGACCCGCCGTGCGGCGAGGGGCGTCTGATATGTCGCGCTGATGGGTGTGTCAACGGCCATGTCGTGGAAGCTGTGAGTGAATAATTGTTGCGATCGTTTCTCAATGTGTCGCAGGCGTTTGAAGCGTCGGCGGCAGTGGGCTACAACCCGCTCGATTCAAGCCAAGGGCTGTCATGAACGCCTTCCTTCTCCAATATCTGCCGATCGTGATCTTCCTCGGGATTGCGGCGGTTATCGGCATCGCCTTTATCCTCGCCGCCGCGGTGCTTGCGCCTCGGGCGCCGGACCCTGAAAAGCTGTCCGCCTACGAATGCGGCTTCAACGCCTTCGACGATGCGCGCATGAAATTCGATGTGCGTTTCTACCTGGTCTCGATCCTGTTCATCATCTTCGACCTGGAAGTGGCCTTCCTGTTCCCGTGGGCGGTTTCGCTGATGAAGCTGCCGCACGACGTGGCGGCCTTCGCGTTCTGGTCGATGATGAGCTTCCTGGGCGTGCTGACCGTCGGCTTCATCTACGAATGGAAGAAGGGCGCCCTCGAATGGGAGTGATCGTTCCCGCCAACAGCTCGCCTCTCGTCCCTGCTGGCTCCGCCGGCCGGTCGACGGTCGAGGGCTATGACCCCAAGCTGCACGACCCCTATTTCGACGGTCTGTCGGGCCAGCTGGCCGACAAGGGCTTCGTCACGGCCGCTGCTG
>JACMOF010000458.1 GCA_014378155.1 Caulobacter sp.
TCTGCAATGTCGGAAACGCGCGCCAGGCGCGGCCCGCGTGGTGGCGGAATGGCCCCCGGGCGTCGCTATGGCTTGCCTAGGGACCCCGCCGCTTGTTACCTCGCGCTCCACGACGAGCGGCTTGTTCGGCGCGCCCATCGTCGCTATCTGGCGACCTCCATTTTCCGACAGACGAGACCACCCTGTGGCGACACCGGCCAAAGCGATCATCCTCAGCGCCGGCCAGGGCAAACGCCTGTCGCCCCTGACCGACACGCGTCCCAAATGCATGGTCGAACTGTCGGGCCGCACCGTGCTGCACTGGCAGCTCAAGCACCTGGCGGAAGCCGGCGTCGCCGAGGCGGTGGTGGTCACCGGATTCGCGGCCGATACAGTCGAGCAGGAGGTCGCCGGCCTGGACCTTCCGGGCCTGACGGTCCGCACCCTGTTCAACCCATTCTATGCCCTGACCGACAATCTGGCCACCTGCTGGCTGGCGCGCGGGGAGATGCGCGGCGACTTCCTGCTGCTGAACGGCGACACCCTGTTCGCGACCGACATCGCCCGCCGGCTGATCGCCGCTCCGCCGGCCCCGATCACCGTCACCATCGATCGCAAGCCCGGCTATGACGCCGACGACATGAAGGTGCTGACCGAGGGCCTGAAGCTGCGGGCCATCGGCAAGACCATCGAGCATTACGACGCCGAGTCGATCGGCTTCCTGCGCTTCGACCCCGAGGGCGCAACGCTGTTCACCCGTATCGTCGAGCAGGCCCTGCGCACGCCCGAGGGCCTCAAGCGCTGGTATCTCAGCGTCATCAATCAGATCGCCCAGGACCACGACGTGGTCGCCACCCAGTCGATCGAGGGCCTGCGGTGGGCCGAGATGGACTTCCCCGAAGACCTGCCCGGCAATCGCGCCCTGGCGGCGGCCTGGGTGGCGGCGGGGGAGTAGTTTGCCTTCTCCCCTTTTTGGGGGAGCACTCTTTCAGGTCGTCAAAAACGATTGTTATCCCGGACAAGGCTATCTGTGCGACGGGTCGAGCGGATCGCCTGCCTTCGCGAGGGGAGAAGGGCGGGCGCTGGCTGTCGACAATCTGACCACCCGCGGCCAACCCGCCTGCCACGGGGCCGTCATGCAATTTGCCTAAAGGCCGCAGGCTCGCACGCAAGTAAGCGGGCTCTTATTAAGCGGCTTTGGCCAATTCCAGGGGCAAATCCGCGATCTGGATCAGCTGACCCAGGAAATCCACCTGGCCAGCAATGGCGACGACCGCCCGAAGTGGCACGTCAGCGGCACGTACTTCGACTCGCGCGACACTACCGACTTCTTCCAGCGGGCTTGTTTCCTCACCACCGCCGCCCGCAACCCCAACAACTGGGCCAGAACGCTCATCTGGACGAGCGCTACGCTGCCCCCCATCTGGGCCTCACGCCAGGCCAATATGTGCTGATCGCGGTGACCGATACCGGAAGCGGAATGCCCGCCGAGGTCATCGACAAGGCCTTCGATCCGTTCTTCACAACCAAGGAAGTGGGCAAGGGCACGGGCCTGGGGCTCAGCCAGGTCTATGGCTTCGTCAAGCAGTCGGGCGGCCATGTGAAGATCTATTCCGAGCCGTCGGTGGGCACGACCATCAAGATCTATCTGCCGCGCCTGATCGGCGCCTTGGCCGCGAGCGAGGCCGAAACGGCGCCCGCGCCGTTGGCTGTGGGTGACAGCCGCGAAGTGGTTCTGGTCGTCGAGGACGAGCCGTCCGTCCGCCAGTTCAGCGTCGATGCGCTGGGCGAGCTGGGCTATCTGGTGCTGGAAGCCGACGGCGCGGCCGCGGCCCTGCGCTTGATCGACGCCCATCCCGAGATTGTGTTGCTGTTCACCGATGTGGTCATGCCCGACGTCAACGACGCCAAGTTGGCCGAGGAGGTCCGCCGCCGGCGTCCGGACATCAAGATCCTGTTCACGACGGGCTACACGCGAAACGCCGTGGTCCATGACGGCGTGCTGGATCCGGGCGTCGAGCTGATCGGCAAGCCGTTCACGCTGGAGGCGCTGGCGGCGAAGTTGCGGCTGGTGCTGGAGGCGCGGTAGGGGTGTCATGTCCGCGCCACCGGCCACCTTCTCCCCCTTGCGGGAGCAGGAAATTTGGCGTTCTCGTCGGGGTGGGCGGTGTTTCAGGCACCCTCCACGATCCCCCGCACCAGGTCCAGGTCCCCCGGCTTGTCGACATCCACCGCCGCCAAGCCGTCCCGCGCCCGCACCGCCACCGCCTTGACACCGGCCAAGGCGCCGATGCGGCCGACGGTCTCGTCCAGGGTCATCAGGCCCAGCAGGTAGCGCATCAGGATCATCGGGCCGAGCATGGCGGCGATCTTCCAAGGCTGCTTGCGGTGCTGCTCGACCTTGCGCCACAGGTCGATCGCCCGCAGCGACGCGGGGGTCTTCAGGTAGAACAGGTTGCAGCCCGAATAGCGCCCGTCGCGAAACGCCAGATAGGTGCGTTTGGTGGTTGGGGCGGCGGCCTGGACCAGGGCTTCCTCGCCCAGCAGGATGGCGATGTCGGCGTTTTCGGGCGTGTCGGCCATGAAATCGGTCACCCATTCGGGCCGCAGCAGGGCGTGATCGACCGTGGTGACCAGCAGCGGCGTGCCCAGGACCTCGGCGGCCTGGTGGACGCTCTGGCTGGGTCCGGCGGCGGAGGGCAGGGCGGTGAGCGTCGCCCGAATCGCCTGCGTCGCCAGGGCCGCTTCCAGCGCCTTGTCGTTGGTCGAAACCGCGATCCGCGTGGCGCCCGCCGCGTCAAGCGCGCCCAGCACTCGGGTCAGCAGGGTCTGACCGCCCAGGACGATCAGGCCCTTCTGGCTGACGCCGGCATAGTCGGCCACCGGATCGACCCCGCCGCGCGAGCCGGCCAGAACCAGGGCCTGGAAGCCCATGGTGGTCAAAGCGCCTTCTCGTAGATCCGATAGGTCTTGTAGATCGTGGCGCCCATGGCCTCGGAGATCCGTCGCATCGGCGCATTGGTCTCCAGCACCCACGAGAACTCGAACTTGTCGTAGCCCAGGGCCAGGCCCGCATCGCGCCCGGCGTTCATCAGGTGGAAGGGCACGACCTGGCCGCGCAGGGTGTCGGCGAACTTTCGCTTCAGGCCCATCAGCGGAATGCGGATAGATTTCACCCGCTTGACCTTCAGCCGCCACAGCAGCTTGGCCCAGCCGAACGGCAGCAGCTTGCCGTTCAGGCCCTCGATGGCCTCGTTGACATTGGGCAGCAGCACGATGAAGCCGGCCGGCTCGCCGTCGATCTCGGCGAACAGGGTCAGGCGCTTGTCAATGACGTCCTTCAGGGCCTTGCCCAGTTGGGCGGTCTCGGCCTCGGTGGTCGGCACGAAGCCCCAATTGCCGGCCCAGGCGTCGTTGAGGATGCTGGTCAGCGACCGCACCTCCTCGTCATAGCGGCTCATGTCCAGTTCGCGCAGGGTCACGCCCTGCGGCAGGCCGCGCTTGACCCGGCGCACCACCGCGGCCGGCAGGGCGGCGGTGGGGTCGCAGACATAGGCATAGACGTCCTTGGCCTTGGTGTAGCCCTGGGCCTCGACTCGCCGGGCCGTATAGGCCGGATCGTGGCCCATCATCACCATCGGCTTGGTGTCGAAGCCGTCGACCAGCAGGCCGACCTCTTCGTTGATCGACAGGTTGAACGGGCCCAGGGCGTTGGTGCAGCCGCGTTCGCGCAGCCAGTCCTCGGCCGTGCGAAACAGCAGCTCGAAGACAGCGGGGTCGTCCTCGGCGGCGATCATCCCGAAATTGCCGGTCTTCTGGCCGGCTTCCTGGACCGCCAGGGCGTCGATCTGGGCGCTGATCCGGCCGACGTCGCGACCGCCACGCACCGCCAGCCACATCTGGACCTCGGCGTGCTCGAAGAATGGATTGGTCTTCGGCGTCAGGGCCGCCATCCGCTCGTACATCAAGGGGACCACCCAACTTCGGTCCTTGGCGTTCAGGCGGTTGGCCAGGTCGATGAAGCGCTTCAGCTCGGCCTTGGTGGAGACCGGAACGATCGTCAGGTCGGACGGGGCGGTGTCGAACGGCATTCAGCCCTCCAGAGCAACGAGCGCGTAAAGCGCGAGGGAGGCGAAGATTACCGGACCGCCCCAGACGGCCAGGAGGGGCGACAGCGACCCGCCTTCGCCAAGGGCCGAGAGCAGGCCGTCGATGACCAGGAACAGCAGGCCCGCAGCCAGGCCGCCGGTCAGCAGCATAGCCCCTTGTCCGCTGCGGAAATTGGCCAGGGCGACGGGCGCGCTGATCAGCAGCATGACCAGGGCCGCGAACGGACCGGCGAAGGCGGCCAGCAGGCGGGTTTCGTAGTAGCTGGCGGGCCGGTCGCCGCCACCGCTCAAAAGGGCCCGGCGGGCCGTGGCGGCGGTCGGCACGGGGCTGTCAGCGAACAGGGCCTGGATGTCCTGGGGGTGCAGGGGCGAGGGCCAGGCCAGCTTGCCGGCGGGCACGACATCGACGCGCTCGCCGCTGAAGCGGGCGATGACCGGCCTGTTGAGGGTCCAGCCGCTGCCATGGACATAGGTGGCGGTCGGCGCCTCGACGCGCTCGATCAAGCGGCCGGAAGTGTCGCGGCGATAGACCTTCACCGCGTTCAACTGACGGCCGTCGGCCGACGCCCCGGCGGCGATCACCAGGTCGTCGCTGGAGCGGAAGCTGCGCGGGCCGGCGACCTTGCGATCGGCGACGGGGGTCGTGGCCTGCCACCAGGCGGCCAGCACCGGATCGGTGCGCGGGGCGATGACTTGGGCGCAGCTGAAATCCAGCGCCATGACGAGAAAGGCGATCGGCGCCGCCATGGCGACGATGCGATAGGCCGAGATGCCGGTGGCGCGCATGGCGATGATCGCGCTCTCGCGGGCCAACTGCGAGAAGGCGAAAAGTCCGCCGGCCAGGGTGGCGATCGGCGCCACTTGCTCGATCAGGCGCGGCGAGCGCAGGGCGGCGTAGTACAGCACCCCGGCCGTACCCAGGCCCCGGCCGAGGATGTCGGTGGTGACTTCCAGCAAGTCGAGGATCTGCAGGATCGAGAACAGGATCAGAGCCGCGCCGAGCACGCGCGTGCCGACCATTCGCAAGATATAGAGCTGGATCTTCATGCGGCGGCCCGGTCGGTCTTGGACTGGACCATCCGGCGGAAACGGGCGATGCCGACGCCCATTCGCCGGATCATCTCGGTGACCGGGGTTTGGCCCGGACGCTTGCGGCTGCCGATGAACAGCCAGAGGCTCAGGCCGGTGAAGATCGCGAATGGCATGCCGATCGCCGCCAGGGGCATGGCCTTGCCGGACTCCGCCAGGCCCTGCCCCAGCTGCAGGCTATGCTGGAACGCCAGCAGCAGCACGCCGGCGATGATCAGGCCGGGCGTGCGGTTGCCGCGCTTGGCGGCCAGGCCCAGCGGGAAGGCCAGCAGCGGCAGGAACGGCAGGAAGGCGGCGCGGGCCAGCCGGCCGTACAGCTCGGCCAACAGGGTGCGCTTGGGCACGATCGGGTTGGGCAGCTTCGACTGGCGGTCGAGCTCGCCCAGGGTCAGCTCGCGCTCGTCGCCGCCGCGGGTTCGCAGCAGGGCGGCCGCGCCGGCCAAGGGGATGTTGGTGGTGAACTGGTCAAACACCAGGGTCCGGTACTGGCCCTGAGCGTCGACGCCCACCCGCTGGCCCTTCCGCAACAGCATGGTGACGGTCTTGGCGGCCTCGTCGGCGCGCAGGTCGGCGGTGGCGGCGGTGATGACCTCCTCCCGGCCGTTGGCGTCGAGGCGGCGGATGAACACTCGTGTAAGGCGATGGCCGGCCGCGTCGGCGTCGTCTGCGGTCATCAGCAGCTTGGGCTCGTCGATGAACGCTCCGCCATCCAGCTTGCCATTCCAGCCGGCATTGACCGCCTCGTGCATCACGGCGCGATAGGCGTAGCGGCTGTAGGGCTGCATGTAGCCGAACACCCCCAGGCTGAAGACCGCCAGGAACAGGCCGACGAAGACGAAGGGCGCGGCGATACGGGTCAGGGACTGGCCGCTGGCCAACAGGGCGTCGATCTCCGAGCCGTCGGACAGCTTGGTGATGACGATGAACAGCGCCACGAAGAAGGCCACGGGCAGGGCCAAGCCCAGATAGTGCGGCACCAGGTTGGCGGCCAGCGAGGTGACATAGCCGAACCGGGCGCTGCTCTGCGACAGCACGTCCAGCAGCCGCAGCACGCGCTCCAGCAGCAGGGCGATCACCGTGACGCCCAGGCAGCCGATGATCGGCCACAGCAGCAGGCGCAACAGATAACCGTCGATCAGGCGAAAGCGCGCCGTGCCCTGGGGAACCGGAATGCGGATGCGGCGGGAGCGGGTCACGCGGCCGACCAGGCCTGGGCCAGGGTCCTGGCCAGGCGTTCGGCTCGGTCCAGGCCCATATCGACCGCATCGCCGAGGGCCGGAACGGCCGGCCAGCCGGCGTCGGCGAAGACCTGACCCTCGTGCTCACGCGTGCCGGCGTAGCGCGGGATCACGTGGAAATGCACGTCCTTGTCGACCATCATCAGCATCAGGTAATTGATCTTCTCGTACGCCACGACCTTGGCCAACATTCGCTCGATACCGTCCGTGACCGTCTTAAGATCCGCGAAGGCGGCGGGACTCACTTGCGAGAAAGCCTGGGCGTCTTCCTTGCATATCAGGACCAGGGACCCAAATGTCGGCTGCTTGGGACGGACGAGAACCAGCCAGCTGGCGGTCTCGGCCACCCGCGTGCGCGGAAAGCCAAAGCTGATAGCGGTGGGATTGGTCATGCTCGGCCTCGCCTCGGGGCGCTAGCCGCCGTCCATCCTACAATAGGGATGCGACCTTTTTGATGGAAGTCCGATCCGCATTCTTGGTTGGGCTCATCGCCGGATTTGCGCTGCTGGCCGGTCCGTCGCTGGCGGGCGAGTCTGGCGCGGCGCCGGGCGGGGGCGCCACGCGCGATGCTGGCGACTGCGAGGGCCGTCAGCCCGCCACCCGGCTGACTTTCCAGGCCGGGCCGGGCGACACCACACTGCGCTGAAGATGCGCTACGGGCGCTGAGCCGGTCGGCCCGCCTGGGACAGGACGTAGCGGCCCAGCTCCATCGCCTGGCCGCTCGTCGGGTCCAGGCCTCGCGCCACCACCTTGACCACGATCTCGCCATCCGCCCGGCGATCGATCTCGATGCCATGCCAGCGCGCGGCGGGGTGGCGGCCATGGCCCTGGGCCGAGGCCGAAGGCACGCCCAGCACCGGGATCATCCGGCCGTCGGGTCCGGGCGCGGTGGCCACCAGCGCCTCATGCGCATGGCCGTGCAGCACCAGATCGGCGCCGCGCCGGGCGAGCACCGCCCGCAGGTCGTCCTGGTCCTCCAGGGCCTTGCGCGCCGACACCGCGCCGGCGACCGGCGGATGGTGGATCAGCACGACGCGGAAAAGGTCGCACCAAGCCGGATCGGCCAGCCGGGCGTCCAGCCGCGACAGCTGGTCGGCGCCCAGGCGGCCGGTGGCCAGATGCAGGGCGGTGGGGGTGGCGGAGCAAAGATTGAAGATCGCTACGCCGTCGCGGATCCGGACCTGGGGGAAGCTGGCCTCGCCGTGATCCCCGAGCCACGGCGTCCATGGGACGAACGGCGGGCCGCCGGCATCGACCAAGGCGTCGTGGTTGCCGGGGCTGACAGTGATGTCGCGGGCTGGGCCCAGGGCTTCCAGCCAGAGCCGGGCGGCCTCCAGCTCGACGGGCGAGGCGAAGTTGGTCAGGTCACCGGTGATCGCCACATGATCGGGGGCGTAGGCCTTGAGATCGGCGACCAGCGTCGCCAGAATCTCCGGGCGATGCTCGTCGCGCTTGCGGCGCCAGGCGATGCGGCTCAGCAGCCGCTTGGACAGCAGGTCGCGCCAGCCGAACGCGCCCTTGGGCGGCGGCAGGTGGGGGTCGGACAGGTGGGCGAGGCGGAATATCGACAAGACTTCGGTCACGCTTTCTGGCGGAAGGGGTCGAAGCTGCTTATCAATCGCCGCGAGTTTCAAGGGGCTGTCGTAACGTGAAGGTCGAAATTGATCCGAAAGAAGCCGCTGGTCTGTCCGCCGTCACGGTGGGCCTGACGAAAACGCGCCTCTGGGGGATGACGTCGTCTGAACGGCTGTCGCGAATCTACCGCCGCCTTGGCCTGGTCGAGGCGACGCCGGAGACCGTCTTCGTCAGCGGGAACGTCATCGTGGTGGATGCCGGCTGGGTGTTCGACGAGTCGCTGATCAAGGCTCTGGCCGAGCGTCCAGGCGTGGCCCTGGTGGACGAGGCCGGTCGCGTGGTCGCCGTCAACGTCTCGGCCCTGCGCGCGCGTGAATCCATAGCCCGCCTCGACACTGGCGAGGACGTCACCGCCTTGGCCGACACCCGCCTGACCGCCCTGGAGCTTGGCTCGGCCTATAACAGCGCCCTGCGCAAGCGCGAGCCGCCGGTGCTGGAGCGCCTGACGCCGGAGACCCGCGTCGCGGTCGAGAAGCGATTGTTCCAGGGCTCCTACAAGGGCGTCACCGACCTGGTGACGAAATATGTCTGGCCCACGCCGGCCCGGGTCGTCACCCGCTGGTGCGCTCTGGCCAAGATGACGCCCAACCAGGTGACCCTGATCGGTTTCATCCTGACCCTGGCGGCCTTCTGGCTGTTCTGGACGGGCCAGTTCGGCTGGGGCCTGGTCTGCGCCTGGATCATGACCTTCCTCGACACCGTCGACGGCAAGCTGGCCCGCGTGACCCTGACCTCATCGAAGTGGGGCAATGTCTTTGACCACGGCATTGACCTGGTGCACCCGCCGTTCTGGTGGTGGGCTTGGTATGTGGGTCTGGGCGCAATGGCCTTCGCCACGCCGTACGGCGTCCTGGCCCTGGCGGTGATCGTCGCGGGCTATGTGCTGCAGCGGGTGGAGGAGGGCATCTTCCTGGCCCTGTTCAAGGTCGAGATGCACGCCTGGCGACCGTTCGACAGCTTCTTTCGGCTGATCACCGCGCGTCGCAACCCCAACCTCATCATGCTGACTCTGGCCCTAATGGCCGGGCGCCCCGAGATCGGCTTTCTGGCGGTAGCCTTGTGGACTGCAATCTGCCTCTTGGTCCACGCCGTCCAGATTGCGCAGGGCCTGGCGACGCCCAAGGGCGGCGTCGTCTCCTGGCTGTCGCGCTGATGCGCATCGGGGTCATCCGCAATCCGCGCAGCCACGCCAATATCGGGCGGACCGAGAGCGCCTCGACGCCCGACGCGGTGCTGCTGGTCGAGCCCGCCACCCGCGAGGCCCTGGTGCAGGACCTGAAGGCCTTCGCCCAGTGCGGGGTCGAACTGCTGGTCATAGACGGCGGCGACGGCACCATCCGCGACGTCATCAGCCTGCTGCCCGACACCTTCGGCGACACGCCGCCGCTGTTGGCCCTGCTGCCGTCCGGGAAGACCAACGTCCTGGCCATCGACCTGGGCGTGCCGCACGGGTGGACCCTGGACCAGGCCATCGCCGCCGCCCGCTCCGGCCACCCGGTGATCAAGACCCGCGCGCCCCTGGTGGTGCGTTGGGACGACGGTCGGCCGTCGTTGTATGGCTTCGTGTTCGGCCTGGGCGCCTTCGTACGGGTGACCAGCATGTCCAAGAAGGTCAACGCCCTGGGCGCCTTCCACAGCCTGTCGGTAGCCCTGACCCTGGCCGGCGGCGTGATTGGCGCCCTGATGGGCGGCGCGCGCGACCGCTGGCGGGCCGGCGTGCCGCTGTGCATGGCCATCGACGGCGAGGAAACCCGCACCGCCGACCGTTTCGTGGTCA
>JACMOF010000459.1 GCA_014378155.1 Caulobacter sp.
CCCTGCTGGCTCCGCCGGCCGGTCGACGGTCGAGGGCTATGACCCCAAGCTGCACGACCCCTATTTCGACGGTCTGTCGGGCCAGCTGGCCGACAAGGGCTTCGTCACGGCCGCTGCTGACGACCTGATCACCTGGGCCCGTACCGGCAGCCTGATGTGGATGACCTTCGGTCTGGCCTGCTGCGCCGTCGAGATGATGCACTCGGCCATGCCGCGCTATGACCTGGAGCGCTTCGGTTTCGCGCCCCGGGCCAGCCCGCGCCAGTCGGACGTGATGATCGTCGCCGGCACCCTGACCAACAAGATGGCTCCGGCCCTGCGCAAGGTCTATGACCAGATGCCCGAGCCGCGCTACGTCATCTCGATGGGCAGCTGCGCCAATGGCGGCGGCTACTACTATTACAGCTACAGCGTCGTGCGCGGCTGCGACCGGATCGTGCCGATCGACATCTATGTGCCGGGCTGCCCGCCCACCGCCGAGGCCCTGGTCTATGGCGTGCTGCAGCTGCAGAAGAAGATCCGTCGTACGGGGACGATCGAGCGATGACCGACGTTGTTCCTGCCGAGACCGTCGCTGCCGAAGCCGCTTTGTCGCCGCTCGAAGCCCTAGGCCAAATGATCGTCACCAATTCGGGCGGCGCGATCACCACCTTCCACGTGGCGTTCGGCGAGCTCAACCTTTTGGGCCCATCCAACCGGGTGGTGCAGGCGCTGACCTATCTGCGCGATCACGCGGACCTGCGCTTTCACCAGCTGGCGGACCTGTGCGGCGTCGACTATCCGGAGCGCGAGCGTCGGTTCGACGTCGTCTATCACCTGCTGTCGCTGATCAAGAACCACCGCGTCCGCTTCAAGGTCCAGACCGACGAGGACACCCCCGTTCCGTCCGCCACGCCAGTGTTCCCGGTGGCTGACTGGTTCGAGCGCGAGGCGTTCGACATGTACGGGATCTTCTTCGAGGGTCACCCCGACCTTCGCCGGATCCTGACCGACTACGGTTTCCACGGCCACCCGCTGCGGAAAGACTTCCCCATGACCGGTTATGTGGAAGTTCGTTACGACGACGAGCTCAAGCGCGTCGTCTATGAACCTGTGAAGATTACCGAGTTCCGTGCGTTCGATTTCCTCTCGCCTTGGGAGGGCGCCAAGTATGCCCTGCCCGGCGATGAGAAAGCTGAAAAGAGAGCAGGGGATGCTTGATCATGGGTTTACGTCGACCGACGTTTCGTTCCGCCACTGCGTTCTTTCTGGTCGCGTTCTCGACCGCCTTCCTGATGACGATCGGCATGAGGCTGACCGGCTGGTTCACCAAGGCGCCGGTGATCTCAGCCGAGCAGAACAAGATGCTGGGAGTGGCGATCATGATCTCGGTCATCACCCTGGCGATCGGCGCCAGCATCCGGCGAATGGAAGTGGCCGAGCTGCGCAGCGCGCTGCTCGGGGCTTCCTCCGTGCTGCTGGCCTTGCCCCTTTCGCAGGCAGCTATCAGCCAGTCGTGGAGCGTGGCCACCACGATCATCACGCTGCTTGGCGTGGTCCTGCTGATGGCCGGGCTGCTCGTCTCGCTCAGTATCGAACCGCGTAAGGAAGGCGAGACGCCATGACCGGCCAAACATCGCCCGCTGCGGCGACCGACTTCTTCCGTGATGAAGCGACGCTTCAGGCGACCATCCCGGAAACGCCCGTTCGGAAGTTCAACATCAATTTTGGCCCGCAACACCCGGCCGCGCACGGCGTGCTGCGCCTGGTGCTGGAGCTGGACGGCGAGATCGTCGAGCGCGTCGATCCGCATATTGGCCTGCTTCATCGGGGCACCGAGAAGCTGATGGAGGCCCGCACCTACCTCCAGAACATCCCCTACTTCGACCGCCTCGACTATGTTTCGCCGATGAACCAGGAGCATGCCTTCTGCCTGGCCATCGAGAAGATGCTGGGCGTGGACGTACCCAGGCGCGGCAGCCTGATCCGCGTGCTGTACTGCGAAATCGGCCGGGTGCTGAACCATCTGCTGAACGTGACGACCCAGGCCATGGACGTCGGCGCCCTGACGCCGCCGCTCTGGGGCTTCGAAGAACGCGAAAAGCTGATGGTGTTCTATGAGCGCGCCTCGGGCTCGCGCCTGCACGCCAACTATTTCCGCCCCGGCGGCGTCCACCAGGACCTGACCCCCTCGCTGATCGACGACATCGAGACCTGGGCCAAGGCCTTCCCCAAGATCTGCGACGACATCGAAGGCCTGATTACCGACAACCGCATCTTCAAGCAGCGCAATGTCGACATCGGCGTGGTCACCAAGGAAGACGCGCTGGCCTGGGGCTTCTCGGGCGTGATGGTGCGCGGCTCGGGCATCGCCTGGGACCTGCGCCGCAACCAGCCCTATGAGGGCTATAGCGACTTCGAGTTCGACATCCCGCTGGGCAAGAACGGCGACTGCTACGATCGCTATCTCTGCCGCATGCAGGAGATGCGCGAGTCCACCAAGATCATCCTGCAGGCCATCGAAAAGCTGCGCGCCACGCCCGGCCCGGTGATGACCGAGGACAACAAGGTGGCGCCGCCACGTCGCGCCGAGATGAAGCGGTCGATGGAAGCCCTGATCCATCACTTCAAGCTCTACACCGAAGGCTTCCGCACACCGGAAGGCGAGGTCTATGCCTGCGTCGAAGCGCCCAAGGGCGAGTTCGGCGTGTTCCTAGTCAGCAACGGCACCAACAAGCCCTATCGCTGCAAGATCAAGGCGCCCGGTTTCTCGCACCTGGCGGCCATGGACTGGATGAACCGCGGCCACCAGCTGGCTGACGTCTCGGCGATCCTGGGGTCGCTCGACATCGTGTTCGGCGAGGTCGACCGTTGAGCCTGGAAGCAATCGCCCAGGCGCAGCTCGACGCCTATAACGCCCAGGATCTGGACGCGCACTGCGCCCACTTCGCCGATGACGTGGTGGTCGCCACGCTGAACGGAGAGGTGGCGCGCTCGGGCATCGAGGCCTATCGCGCTTTCTACGCCAAGACCTTCGCCGACTTCCCCGGCAACCAGGCCAAGCTTCTCAACCGCATCGTGGTGGGCGCGAACGTGATCGATCACGAACACGTCGACCGCGGCAACGGCGAGCCGCCCTTCCAGGTCGCCGCCATCTACACCTTCAAGGGCGGCAAGATCGCCCGCGTGGATTTCGCCCGATGATCGCCCCCCAATGAGTGTCCGTCGCCTCGCCAAGGAACAACCCGCCAGCTTCGCGTTCTCGATCGAGAGCCAGGTCAAGGCCGACTGGTGGATCGCCAAATATCCCGCCGAGCGCAAGCAGTCGGCGGTGATCCCGATGCTGTGGCTGGCGCAGAAGCAGGAGGGCTGGGTTTCCGAGCCCGCCATCCAGGAGATTTCCCGCCAGCTGACCATGCCGGTCATCCGGGTGCTGGAGGTCGCCACCTTCTATGTGATGTTCCAACTGCAGCCGGTCGGCAAGCTCGCTTTCGTTCAGCTGTGCGGCACCACGCCGTGCCAGCTGCGCGGCGCGCTGGATCTCAAGGCGGTGTTGAAGGCCAAGATCGGGCAAGCCAATGACGTCTCGGCCGATGGCAAGTTCAGCTGGGAAGAGGTCGAGTGCTTGGGCGCCTGCTGCAACGCGCCGATGGCCGCGATCAACGACTATTATTACGAAGACCTGACGCCGGAGAGCCTGGCCCAGATCCTCGACGACTTCGCCGCCGGCAAGTCGCCGCAGCCGGGCAGCTATGACGGCCGCAAGGCCTCGGAGCCCAAGGGCGCGATCCAGACCCTGATCGATCCTTCGCTATACGACGGCTCGCTGGCCCAGAAGATCACGATCCCGAACCTGCCCTCGGCGGCCCCGGCCCCGGCGCCGGAGCCCGCCGCCTGATGATCGCCGCCGACCCCGTCCTCGTCCAGAAGCGCGTGGCCTATGTGAAGACCCTCCGGGGTCTTTATCGGGGCGAACGGGCCGTCGGCATGGTGGCCAGCCTGATCGGCGTGCTGCTGCTGATCTGGGGTCGGCAGGTCGCCGGGGCGCCAGCCTGGGCCGTACCCACGGGTCTTGTGACGATTGGCGCCGCCTGGGTGCTTTTCGCCTATGTCATCTATCGTCGGACGCGCTATGTGCGCGCCCATCCATTCGATCCGCAAAGCTGAGTCATGGTCGGTATCCTCGAAGACAAGGATCGCATCTTCACCAACCTCTACGGGCTCCAGGATTGGGGTCTCGAGGGTGCGAAGGCGCGTGGCTGCTGGAATGGCACCAAGGATATCCTGGACGCGGGTCGCGACTGGATCATCGACAACATGAAGAACTCCGGCCTGCGCGGCCGGGGCGGGGCGGGCTTCGGCACCGGCCTGAAGTGGTCGTTCATGCCCAAGGAAGTGAAGGACGGTCGTCCGCACTATCTGGTCGTCAACGCCGACGAATCCGAGCCGGGCACCTGCAAGGACCGGGAGATCATGCGCCATGATCCCCACCTGCTGATCGAAGGCTGCCTGATCGCCTCGCGGGCCATGCTGGCCCACGCCTGCTACATCTATATTCGCGGCGAATATGTCCGCGAACGCGAAGTGCTCGAGGCCGCCATCAAGCAGGCCTATGACGCGCGGCTGGTGGGCAAGAACAATGTCCACGGCTGGGACTTCGACCTCTATGTCCATCACGGGGCCGGCGCCTATATCTGCGGCGAAGAGACGGCCTTGCTGGAAAGCCTGGAAGGCAAGAAGGGCCAGCCGCGCCTGAAGCCGCCGTTCCCGGCCGGCGCGGGCCTCTACGGCATGCCGACCACGGTCAACAATGTTGAGAGCATCGCCGTCGCGGGCACGATCCTGCGCCGCGGCGCCGGCTGGTTCGCCGGCTTTGGCCGTCCCAACAACGCCGGCACCAAGCTGTTCTGCGTCTCGGGCCACGTGAACCTGCCCTGCAACGTGGAAGAGGCGATGAGCATCCCCTTCCGCCAGCTGATGGAAGACCATTGCGGCGGCGTTCGCGGGGGCTGGGGCAACCTGAAGGCCGTGATCCCGGGCGGCTCGTCCGTGCCGATGATCCCGGCCGAGCAGTGCGAAGATCTGCCGATGGACTTCGACGCCCTGCGCAATCTGAAGTCAGGCCTGGGCACCGCCGCCGTGATCGTCATGGACAAGGACACCGACCTGGTCCGCGCCATCGCCCGCCTCAGTTACTTCTACAAGCACGAGAGCTGCGGCCAGTGCACGCCGTGCCGCGAAGGCACGGGCTGGATGTGGCGGGTCATGGAGCGCATGGCCACCGGCGAGGCTGATCCGAAAGAGATCGACACCCTGCTGGACGTCACGACCCAGGTCGAGGGTCACACGATCTGCGCTCTCGGGGACGCGGCCGCCTGGCCGATCCAGGGCCTGTTCCGTCACTTCCGCCACGAGGTCGAAGACCGGATCGCAACCTATCGCACCGGTCGCCTGCACGTGCAGGGCGCCAGCCTGATCGCGGCGGAGTAAACGATTATGGCTATCGCCAAGGTCAACGGCGTCGAGGTCGAGTTCGAGCCCGGCATGACGGTTCTGCAGGTGGCGGAACTGGCCGGGGAAGAGATCCCGCGCTTCTGCTATCACGA
>JACMOF010000460.1 GCA_014378155.1 Caulobacter sp.
CCGGCGATCCGGCCCCCCACCGGGCCTGGCTGCGAGCTCATGCGGCGGAGCTTCACGCGATCTCGGCTTAGGGGCGCGTGGGGCTTGGGCGCGCGCAGCTGGGGACAGGCACTCATGCCCCGGCCTTGGCCGGGTTGCAGTGGCTCGGCCGTGAGTGCGTGTCCCCGTCTTCGCCCGCTGCGTTGGTGGTTGAAGCAGGGATAGTCTTTAAGCGTCCGGGATGACGGTGAGGACACGCACTCACCCCACCGTCCCGACAGGTTTTGACAGGTCGTGGAATGAGTGAATGTCCCCGGCGGGGATCGCCGTCGCGCCATCCCCACAATCGCAACCTCAAACTCCGGCAACTTCAACGCCCAAAAAAATAACCAGCGTCACAACCGCTGGCGCACTCAAACCTCCCGTATGCTGATCTCACCTCGTCGCGGGGGAAGGGCGCATGGCCAGCGACCGATGCGGCGGCGGGGGCGATCGAGCGGGACTGGGCCGGAGGGGGTTACTCCAGCGTGTCCGGGGAGCCTGGCGTTGCAGGCCCCGCCCGCCGTCGGCGTCGACGGGGAACAAGCGTGCGTGTCCATTGATCCGCGCCCTCGTCACCCGTTTGGACCGGAAACGGTTCACACGGGATTCGGCTAAGTCTCAACAGTGCTGCCCACCGGACGCGGGAGAATAACGATGGCGCCGAGCGATCGGCTTCGTCGAAACGGTACACTGTTCAAAACACTCCGGACGTCGTCCGGCGCTCCGCGACACTTTTCAACCGCTCACAGCCAGATTGGCGTGGGACCACACACTTGTCACCAAGCCCCGGCGCGTTTCAAACTTGACGCAGTCGTCACTTTTAATTTGACCCCGCCCGCCCTTTGAGTTGACAGTGTTCAGATAGGCCAGAGACCCGCGTCAGACGGGCCCTGTCCAGCCCCTTAGGCGAGGAGCCCCCCATGACGGACAAGAACATCACCAAGGACGCCATGTACGACGCGGTGGCGCCGGACGACTTCGAGTCGATGCTCGAGCTGGACCGCTACAACAACCGCTCCACGGCCTTCGACAAGATCATCTCCGCGACCCACGACCACTTCTGGGACCCGCTGGACAAAGCCTATATCGATTTCGACGAGCCGTTCGACATGGAGAACCAGGCCCTGGTTCCCGAGGAGCTGGTCATCGCCCTGTCCACCGACTACGTCTCCAACCACCTGTCCGATCCCAAGCAGCGCATCCGCTTCATCAACCAGTCGGTGCTGCGCAGCTTCTCTTCGATTCTGCATGGTGAGCAGGGCGCTCTGAACCTGTCGGCCTCGCTGTGCCACGTGCTGAAGGACCAGGGCGCCCAGGAATACGCCGCCAACCAGACCCGCGAAGAGGCCCGTCACGTCACGGCCTTCGCCAAGTACATCAAGGCCCGCTGGGGCAAGCCGGTCGAGTGCGGCCCTGCCCTGAAGACCCTGCTGATCGAGATCATCGGCGCGCCGGAGGTCTACAAGAAGATCATCGGCATGCAGATGCTGGTCGAGGGCCTGGCCATGGGCGCCTTCGCCACCTTCTACAACCAGATTAACGATCCGGTCGGCAAGAAGATGTTGCAGCTGGTGATGACCGACGAGGCCTTCCACCACAAGTTCGGCAAGATCTGGGCTGACCGCACCGTCCCCAAGCTGAGCCCCGAGGAGCACGCGATCATCGAGGACTGGGCGGCGCACTGCTTCCAGACCCTGCTGTTCAACCTGGTCTCGCCGCACCAGCAGCTCGATCTCTACGCCGAGTTCGGGCTTGATCCCGACAAGGTGGTCGAGGAGTACGGGAAGATCATGACCGACGATGTCCGTCGCGAGGCCATGAAGGAGCAGACCAACATCTTCCGGGTGCTGGTCAAGACGCTGCTGAACGCCGGCATCATCACCGAACGCACCAAGGCGTTCTACGCGATGTATGTCGATATCGATGAGCTGAAGTCCGAAGGCGACCGGATGGTCGGCGACGACATCGCCGAGGAGGGCATCCGCCACCTGCAGGCCATCAACTTCCGGGATCGGCCCTCTGCCCCTGTGACCATCGCCGCCGAATAGGGTCCTCGGTTTGTTTCTCAGCGCCTCGACGGGGAACCCCGGCGAGGCGCTTTGCGTTTCTGGCGTCTTGTGAGGCAAGGTGGCGACATGCGCATCCGATCGTTCGTTCTGGCCGCGACCCTGGTCGCGACACTCGCCCCGAGTCTGGCGCCCAGCCTGGCGCTCGCGGCCGCCCAGCCACCTTCCAAGCCGGTTTCGGCGGCCTTCTACACCGGCAAATGGTACGAGGTCGCCCGCACGCCCAATGCGGGCCAGCGCGATTGCCAGGCCGCCACCACCCAGTTCACTGACAAGGGCGCCGAGGGCTTCACGGTCGTCCAGATCTGCCATAGGGGCAGCGCTTCCGGTCCGCCTAAGACCTTCAACACCACGGGCAAGATCGCCGCCGGAAGCCAGAACGCCAAGTTCAGGATGAGCTTCCTGGGAGGGCTGAAGAAGCAGGAATACTGGGTTCTGGACCGGGCCGGCGACCAGTCCTGGGCGATCATGGCCACGCCGGGCGGCAACTTCGTCTGGCTTCTGTCGCGCGACGCCGTAATGAGCCCGGCCGCCAAGGCCACCGCCCTGGCGAGGGTCAAGGCCCTTGGCTACGCCAAGCTGGAATTCCCCAAGCAGCCGCCGGCCTGAGGTCGCTAATGACCCGCCGCCTCCTCGGCTTCGCCGCCGTTCTCCTGACCGCGATCGGTCTCGTTGCCTGCGTGGCCGGCCCCAGCGGTAACAGGAACCCGCCCCAGCCCGCCAATGCCGTGGATCTCGATCGCTATGCCGGCCGCGGGTATGAGGCGGCCCCCTACGACATGCGATTCGAGAGGGGCTGCGACGTGGTCACGGCCGACTATTCCAAACGCCCCGACGGCCTGATCCGCGTGGTCAACACCTGCCACCAGGGCGGGCCGAC
>JACMOF010000461.1 GCA_014378155.1 Caulobacter sp.
CATCACGCCTTTCAGCGCAGCGACCACGGGAACGGTGCGCCGGTTGACCGCCCAGTCTTTTTGCGGCGCCAAAGCCAGCCGTCCGCCGTTGGCGCCACCACGCTTGTCGCTATTGCGATAGGTGGCCGCCGCCGAGAAGGCTGTGAAGACCAGATCGGAAACCGACACGCCTGCGGCCAGGATGCTCGTCTTGAGCGCCGCGACCTCACCGACGCCGATCACGCCGTGGTCGGCAGGCGGTATGGGGTCCTGCCAGAGCAGGCCGTCCTCATTGCGCTTTTCAGGGCCGAGATAGCGCTCGCGTGGCCCCATGTCGCGGTGCGTCAGCTTGTACCAGGCCTTCGAGAATGCCTGCGTGAAGGCGTCGAAGTCGTTCAGGAACTTCTCGCAGACCGCGCGATAGGCGGGGTCCGTCTTCAGCGCGATGTCGCTCGTCATCATCATCAAGGGATTCATCTGTCCCGGGATGTGAGCGTCAGGCGTCTTTGGCGCATTCGGGTCGATGGGCTTCCACTGCGACGCTCCGGCCGGGCTCTTGGTCTGCTGCCACTCGAACTTGAACAGATTCTTCAGGTAGTCGTTGTCCCACTGCGTAGGGTTGGGCGTCCAGCTGCCTTCGATGCCGTTGGTCATCGTGAACTCGCCGAACCCCGTACCTTCCGGGTTGCGCCAACCCAGACCCATGGCCTCCATCGGCGCGATCTCCGGCGGCGGCCCGATGCGCTTGGGCGACACCATGCCGTGGCTTTTGCCGAAGGCGTGGCCACCGGCAATCAGCGCCACGGTTTCCTCGTCGTTCATCGCCATGCGCGTGAAGGTGGTGCGGATGTCGCGTGCCGATCCCATGGGATCGCCATTGGCGTACGGCCCTTCGGGGTTGACATAGATCAGCGCCGAGTGGCTTGCTGCCAGCGGGTTCTCGAGGTCGTAGTCGGCATCGCCGTTCTGGCCGCGCCAGCGCTTGTCGCGCATGACCATGGCGTCAGGGGTGTTCGCGACGCTCGCATCCCAAACCTCGGGGCCCCAGTAGGTGCTGTTGTCCGCTTCCCAGGCGTCTAGGCGGCCACCGGCGAAACCGTAGGTCGGGAAGCCCATGATCTCGAGGGCGCAGTTGCCGGTCAGCACCATCAGGTCGCCCCAGGACAGCGCACTGCCGTACTTTTGCTTGATCGGCCAGATCAGGCGTCGTGACTTGTCGGTGTTGCCGTTGTCCCACCAGCTCTCGACCGGCGCAAAGCGTTGCAGCGCCTCGCCCGCGCCGCCTCGCCCGTCAGAGATCCGGTAGGTACCGGCGGCGTGCCACGCCATGCGGATCATCTGCGGGCCGTAGTTGCCGTAGTCCGAAGGCCACCAGGCGACCGGAGTCGTCAGGAACGCCTTGATGTCCTGCTTCAGTGCCGCGTAGTCGATCTTGTCGAAGGCTTCGGCGTAATCGAAGGCGTCGCCGAGTGGATCGGCCTGCGGCCCGTTCGCGTGGAGTTGCTCGACCTTCAAGCGGTTCGGGTACCAATCTGAAAGCGTGGGCGGTGTTCCCAACGCGCCCCCGACCCGGTCGCCGCCGAATGGGCATCGGCCGGTCATTTCGTGGGTCTCGGTGTCGGTCTTGTCGTCTTTGATGTCGAGCATGTCGTGTGGTCCTTGTTTGGATGGCGTCTACATGTTCTGCCTTATGGACAGTCTAGGGCGATCCTGCGAACCTGTTCAAGTACGCCGTCGAGAACCCGTACTCGAACACTTTGTCTTCAGTTTCATTCGCGCTCCACCACGACCTCAAGGGCGCTCGGGCACTTTGCAAAGGTGACGGTCTCCGGGTTATTGCTCTGCCGCCATGGCATCGCCAAGAGAATCATGACTGGCGTTGCATAGCCGCACACCGGCCCCTGGCTCAACCCTAGGAGATACCCCCAATGACCGACCTGTCCGCCCACCCGACCCAAGCCGCCAGCGCCTGGTTTGCCGACTTCCAATCTGCACTCGAAGGACAGGACATCGACGCCGCGATGGCCTTGTTCCACGCCGACAGCTACTGGCGCGATCTGGTTGCCTTCACCTGGAACATCTGCACCCAGGAAGGCCCGGATGCGATCCGCGCAATGCTGCAAGCCCGGCTGGCCGACGTGAAGCCGACGAACTTTGCAGTCGAGGGCCAGGCGACGGAGGCTGGTGGCGTGATCGACGCTTGGCTCACCTTCGAAACTGCCGTGGCCCGTGGCCGTGGCCACCTGCGCCTGAAGGACGGCAAGGCTTGGACGCTGCTGACCACGATGACTGAGCTGAAGGGCTTCGAGGAGCGAAAGGGCGCCCACCGCATCAAGGGCGCCGAGCACGGCGTGCACCCGGGCCGCAAAACCTGGCTCGAAGAACGCGAGCACGAACTCGCCACCCTGGGCATCACCGAACAGCCCTATGTGGTGATCGTCGGCGGCGGGCAGGGCGGCATCGCGCTGGGCGCGAGGCTTCGGCGGCTGGGCGTGCCGGCGATCATCGTCGAGAAGGACGCCAAACCCGGCGACAGCTGGCGCAAGCGTTACAAAAGCCTGTGCCTGCACGATCCAGTCTGGTACGACCACCTGCCCTACCTGCCGTTCCCCGACGACTGGCCGGTGTTTGCCCCGAAGGACAAGATCGGCGACTGGCTAGAGATGTACAGCAAGGTCATGGAGCTGAACTACTGGGGCGGCACCACCGCCAGGACGGCGCGATTCGACGAGGCCACGCAGACTTGGCAAGTGGTGGTCGAGCGCGACGGCAAAGAGCTGACGTTGAGGCCCAAGGAACTGGTATTTGCGCTCGGTGTGTCGGGCCTGCCAAACGTGCCGAAGTTTCCCGGCGCCGACAGCTTCCAAGGCGAGCAGCAGCACTCCAGCCGGCACTCCGGACCCGAAGCCTACGAGGGCAAGAAGTGCGTCGTGATCGGCTCCAACAACTCGGCGCACGACATCTGCGCCGCGCTGTGGGAGCACGGCGCCGACGTGACCATGGTTCAGCGCAGTTCGACCCACATCGCGCCGTCGGACTCTCTGATGGAACTCGCGCTCGGCGGGCTGTATTCCGACAGCGCCGTGAAGTCCGGTGTCACCACCAACATGGCCGATCTGATCTTCGCATCGATCCCGTACAAGATCATGGCGCCGATGCAGGTGCCGGTGTATGACGAAATGAAGAAGCGCGACGCCGACCTCTATGCTCGGCTCGAGAAGGCCGGCTTCATGCTCGACTTCGG
>JACMOF010000462.1 GCA_014378155.1 Caulobacter sp.
ACCCAGGCCTCGCTTGCCGCCATCAAGGCTAAGAACAATCAACTCCACGCCGTGATCGCCCTGAACCCCCACGCCCTGGCCGACGCCCGGGCGCTGGACGTCGAGCGCAAGGCCGGCAAGGTCCGGGGGCCGCTGCACGGCGTGCCGATCCTGCTGAAGGACAACATCGAAACCGCCGACGAAATGCCTACCACCGCCGGTTCCTTGGCGCTGAAGGACAACGTCAACGGCCGCGACGCGCCGCTGGTCAAGCGCTTGCGTGACGCCGGCATGGTGATCCTGGGCAAGACCAACCTGTCGGAATGGGCCAATATCCGCTCCGACCACTCGATCAGCGGCTGGAGCGCGGTGGGCGGTACGGTGCGCAACCCCTATGTGCTGGACCGCAGCGCCTGCGGCTCGTCCAGCGGTTCAGGCGCCGCGGTGGCGGCCGGCCTGGCCCCGGCGGCGATCGGCACCGAGACCGACGGCTCGATCACCTGCCCCGCCGCTATCAACGGCCTGGTCGGCCTGAAACCCACCGTCGGCCTGGTGTCGCGCACCCACATCGTGCCGATCAGCCACAGCCAGGACACCGCCGGCCCGATGACCCGCACGGTCATGGACGCGGCCCTGATCCTCACCGCCATCGCCGGCTCCGACCCCGCCGACGTGGCGACAAAGGAGGCCGACGCCCACAAGACCGACTACGCCAAGGGCCTGGACAAGGACGCGCTAAAGGGCGTGACCCTGGCTGTCGCCCGGTTCTATACCGGCTCCTCGCCGGGCACCGACGCGGTATTCGAACAGGCCTTGAAGGACCTCAAGGCCCAGGGCGCGACCCTGGTCGAGGTCAAGGATTTCGACGAGGCCCCGATCGGCAAGGCCGAGGGCGTGGTGCTCTATACCGAGCTGAAGGTCGATCTGAACGCCTACCTGGCCTCGACCGATCCGACCAAGGTCAAGACCCGCACCCTGGCCGACCTGATCGCCTTCAACGCCGCCACCCCCAAGGAGATGGAGTGGTTCGGCCAGGAAACCTTCGAGAAGGCTCAGGCCACCAAGGGCTATGACGATCCTGAATACAAGAAGGCCCTGGCCGACTCCAAGCGCCTGGCCGGTCCCGAGGGCATCGACAAAATCCTGAAGGACACCGGCGCCATCGCCATCGTCGCCCCGACCACCGGTCCGGCCTGGACCATCGACCCGCTGAACGGCGACCATTACGGCGGCTCGTCCACCACCCTGCCCGCCGTGGCCGGCTATCCGCACCTGACCGTGCCGATGGGCGCGGTCGGCGGCCTGCCGGTGGGGCTGAGCTTCATCGGCCCGGCCTGGAGCGAGGCGCGATTGCTGGGACTGGGCTACGCCTACGAACAGGCGACCCACCGCCGGATCGAACCGAAGTTCCTGCCGACCGTGGCGCCGGAGAAATAAGTCCTCCCCCTGTGGGGGAGGTGTCGGCGAAGCCGACGGAGGGGGGAGTGATCGGGCGTCAACCGAAGGCCTGATCTATCGATCTTAAACCTCCCCCCACCGATCCCACGGGGGGAGGACCGGCGCCTACACCTTCGGCCGGATCACATCGACCGGCGGTGGCGGCGGCGTTACCTGGTAGGCGTCCGGCGAGACCGGCGGCGGTGGGCCACCGGACGGGTAATAGGGATAGCGCGGCGCGCAGGCGGCCAGCGCCAGCAGCAGACCGCCGAGCAGGAGCGCCGTCCTCAGCATCCCGAACGCCCGCCGTCGCGGGGATCGGGACGCGGACCAGAGGCCAGGCTACCGTTCGGGCTGAGGCCCAGTCCGTCGCGGAAGCAGCGATTGTCGGCGCGAGGATCCCAGTACTGGGTCGAGCCGTCCGGCGCCCGGAAAGACCAGCGTTCGCCCGTCCGGCCTGTGCGGCCGCTGACATTTATGTCGCCAGGGCCGTCGGAGCTGACGCGATAGGAGTCGCCCGACAGCTTGTCGACCGCGCAGGTCTCGGTTACGCCGGCCCGGCTGAGGTCGCCACGCATCGCCGCCGACGAGCCCGTCTCGCGGTTGAAGGCGCTGACCTCGGTCTGGCCTTTTCCCCCCACAAACACCTGGGTGCCCGTGGCGCGGTCATAGGTCATGACGTCGGGCGCCTCGCCGGTCAGCGGCGCGCCGCACGGCGTGGGGCGGCGGCTTGGCGGGCCATTGGAAGGTCCATAGCCGCCGGGAACGCCATAGGCTCCGGACTGTTGCTGGGCCCAGGCGCCGGTCGAGGCGGTGGACGCGATCAGGGCGGCCAACAGGCCGGTGGCAAGCTTGCTCATCGCGAGGCTCCTCCTCTAGGCGCCTTGGCCGGACACGCGACCTGGACAGCCAGACCGGACGGAGACGAAACATAGCAAGGCGGCGGATAGGGTTGGGGCGAACCAGGACCGGCCGGGCCGCCAGCGGCGGCCGAGGCGTCCTGCAAGTCAAGCGACCGGCCGGCCAAGTACGCGTCACCCGGCAGGGTCGGCATGGCGGCGGTGGCGGTCAGGGTGGCGACCGGCCAATAGCTGTCGAAATCGACCCGGGCCCGGTCGCGCGGAGTACGGAACAGCTCCGGCCCCTCGAACCAAGGCTGGCAGGTCAGCTTGCCGACGAAATAGCCGGTGATCAGCGCCTCGCAGCCGCCCGGCTTGGCGTAGACGCGGTTGTCGCGAGCCCGTACCTGGGCGCCGTTGTCGGCGAACAGGCCGGCGCGCATGACGCCGGCGATGGCGTTGTCGGACGCGTAGACCGTGCCCGAACCGGCATAGATGCCGACATCGGTGGCCTCGAGCTTACCTTCCAACACCCGCAGGTCGGCGTTCTCCAGCACGATGGCCCAGTCGCTGTCGCGCACTACAGGACGCAGCAGGGTCGTCTCGTCGCCGCCGCCCACATAGACGCCGCGCGAGAAGCCGTCGACATACAGGCCCTCGATCTGCACCAGCTGCGAGCGGTTCATGCCAGCCAGCACGAAGCCGGCCGAACTTCGACTACGACTCGAGCCGGTCCAGTCGCCCAGGCGAACGACCCGGAAATCGCGGATGCGGCTGTCCTCGCTGGCCTCGAACGCCGCGCCGATGGCAGTGGCGGCGACCTCGATATTTTCGGCCATGATCGCGCCGGTGGCCTTGACCACTGCCTGGCGCGTGCGGCCGATGACCGTGACATTGGCCAGCTCCAGCCGGCTTTCGCCGAGGTCCAGCGCCGAGGCGTCGCCTTCATAGCGGATGACAACGTTCTTCAAGGCCAGTTCGGTGGCCCGGCCGCTGATGCAGGAGGACGAACCGGCGCGCAGCGCCTCGATGCTCAGTCCCTCGATGACGACATATTGCACGCCGGCGGCGATGCGGATGCAGGGTTGCCCAGGGGGCGTGACCAGAACCGGCCGGCCGCGCATCGGCGCCGGTCCGTCGAAGATGATGTTCACGGCCCGCGTGACGTTCAGTGAATCAACACAGGCCCGGCCGTTGCGTGACCGCAGGGTCAGGGTGTCGCCTTCATAGAGATGGTCGAGCACGTCGCTGACCTCGCCCGGATAGGCGCGGTCGCAATCCACCGAGGTACGATAGCGGCCCCGCGAGTGGCCGTAGCCGTAGCCCGTGCCATAGCGTGGTTTCTTCTTGCGATAGTGCTTGACCCGGCAGCCGTCCGACAGGTTGGGTTCGAGCAGCAGGCCAAAGCATGGACGGATCTGCTGGTCGATCTTGGCGTCGGGCGAGCCGGCCAGGGCGGGCTGCGGCGTCACGCCGACGATCAAACAGAGAACCGCCAGGGCCGCGATGAGCTGGCGAAAGCGGGTCATCGATAGTCCCTTTCGATATAGGGCCGTTGGCCGTCGGGCTGGCCGCGATCGCCGGCGGCGCGCGGCGGCCGTGAGACCTGCGACAGCAGTTGCTGCAGACGCCAGACCGAGGGCTTGAAGCCGGCCAAGGCGCCGTCCAGCTGATAGACCACGGCCTTGGCCCGGTCCTGGTCGGCCACGCCCTGCAGGCCTAGCGAGAAGAAGGTGGACATGGCGTACTTGGCCTCAGGGGATCCCTGGCGCTCGGCCTCCTCGTACCAGTGATAGGCCCGGGCATAGTCACGCGGCACGCCGACGCCCTCGGAGTACATCACCGCCAGCACCAGTTGGGCCTTGGACGAGCCATTGGTCGCCGCGTACTGCACCGCCCGCACCTTCTCGATCCCGGTCAGGCGGCCGGTGATCGGCCGGCCGATCATCGCCTGGAAGGTCTGGGCGGCGTTGAGGCTGAGCAGGCGCTCGTCGAGGATGGGCGCCGGGATGACCCGCAGATAGGCCAGAGCCTCGCCGATGTGCACGAAGGGCAGTTCGGGCAGCCGCGCCAGGGCCGCCTCCTTGGCGTCGCCCGAGGGGTCGCTTTCGTCGGAGTGTGGCACGCCGGAGTCCGGCGAATCGGGCGGGTAGAACTCGTAAGGCGGGATCCAGCGCTTGGCCTTGGTCTCGACGAAGCCGCCGTAGGACGCGCGCTGCGGCGAAGACCGTTCGAAATCCTTGAGCATCACATAGGCCGACACGTCACCGGTCTGGACGGCTAGATAGTTGTAGAGATAGGCGTCCACGTCGTTGCGTCGGAACAGATCCAGGGCTGCGGCCGCACCGCTGCGCTTGGGCGTTCCGTAGGCCTCGACGGCCTGGAGGTTGTCGGAGGGCTCGCCGAACGGCCCGAAAAAGCCGTCATGCATTCGCGCCAACACCCGGTAGCCGTCGGCGCCCTGGGTGGAAAGAATGTAGATGACTCGGTTGCGGACCTTCTCGCGTTCCTCGGTCGACATCCGCGACAGCAGGCGATCGAGCGCGCCGTAGGCGGCGTGGCGCTCGAAGGCCCTACAGTCGTCGAATCGCGACAGTGCGCCACCGCCGTTCTGGCCGCGGCGCTCGTAGGCGGCGATCGGCGAATAGCCGCCGGCGTTGGAGAGGGCCATGGCGTACCACACGGCCGCCTCGACCTGATCCTCGAGATTCTTGTCGACCGCGCGCTGTCCCTCATAGCGCCGGGCCAGTTCCAACTGGGCAAAGAAGTCGCCGTGGAAACCGCCCTGGCGCAGGGCGCGGATTTCCTGCTGTTGCTGATTGAACTGGCCAGAAACCCCCTGCGCGGCTTGTGGACGCGGGCAGGCGCTGGCGCGCTTGTGAAACCAGAAGGACGGGCCGGTGTCGCAGCCGACCAACGGGATCACCACCGCCGCCACCACGGCCGTGACCGGCAGGCGGCGGATCAGGGTGACCCGGTTATCGACCACATAGGCCAACGCTCTTCGGAGCGCCACGAGATGAGAAACAGCATTGCTGGTCTCGCGCATCGCTCCCCCTCAGCACGTCGTTAACCATAAAATCTGAAATCACTCATGTGCCTGGGGGCAAACCCTGTCAAGCTCGCGGAACGCTGTTCTGGGCCTCATCACGAGACTGCTCACAGAAGGATTCTCGTCTCAGGTGAATCCCTAGGTTTTTAGTCAAGGCCCAGCTTTGGCCACAAGCCGGGAAGCACCATGGTTCGCAACCTCGGGAGGTTTTCAGATCATGGCGTCATGCACCTCTCGCGTCCTCGGCTCCACGGCGCTTTCGCTGCTAATCGCGGCGAGCGCCAGCGGCCCCAGCCTGGCCCGGCCTGACGTCGCCGATGGCGCGGTGACGCCCGAGGCCTGCGCGGCGCTGGGGTACGCTTCGCCGGCCAACGATCACGAAAGCATCACTGTGACTGCGACGCGCGCGCGCCCGACGGGAGCCGAGACGGCGGCGCCCCTGCGGCCGATCTCGCCGGCTCGTCGCGCCGAATCGAAGTTTCCGCCCCCTCCTCCGCCTCCCCAGGCCTCCTACAGCGTCGCGGCGCCATCCGTGACGCCGCCGTCCCCAGGCTACATGGCGCAGTATCGCGACACCGAGAAATACCCCGGCGCCGTCGCCAATCCGGTGAAGCGCACCACCGAAGAGCCGGTCTCGACCTTCTCAATCGATGTCGACACCGCCGCCTACGCCAATGTGCGGCGGTTCCTCAACGAGGGCGCCGCTCCGCCCAACGACGCTGTGCGGGTCGAGGAACTGATCAACTATTTCGACTACGGCTATGCCCGGCCCTCCGCCAAGGACGCGCCGTTCAAGCCGACCGTCGTGGTCGTGCCCTCGCCCTGGTCGAAGGACCGCCAGCTTTTGCACATCGGCGTCCAGGGCTACACCACCCCCCACGCCGACCAACCCCCATTGAACCTGGTGTTCCTGATCGACACCTCGGGTTCGATGTCGTCGCCCGACCGCCTGCCCCTGGCCAAGAAGGCGCTGAATGTCCTGATCGACCAGCTGCGGCCGCAGGACCGGGTTTCGATGGTGGCCTATGCCGGCTCTGCCGGCGCGGTGCTGTCGCCGACCGATGGCCGTGCGAAGCTCAAGATGCGCTGCGCCCTGACCGCCCTGAACTCCGGCGGCTCCACCGCCGGCGGCCAGGGGCTGGGACTGGCCTACGCCCTGGCCAAACAGAACATGGATCCAGAGGCGGTCAATCGGGTGATCCTGATGACCGACGGCGACTTCAATGTCGGCGTCAGTGATCCGTCGCGCCTGAAGGACATCGTCGCCGACCAACGCAAGAGCGGCGTCTACCTGTCGGTCTACGGCTTTGGCCGCGGCAACTATAACGACACGATGATGCAGGCCCTGGCCCAGAACGGCAACGGAACCGCCGCCTATGTCGATGGCCTGCAGGAGGCGCGAAAGCTGCTGCGCGACGACTTCGACAGCGCCCTTTTCCCGATCGCCGACGACGTGAAAATCCAGGTCGAGTTCAATCCGGCCAAGGTCGCCGAATATCGACTGATCGGCTACGAGACCCGGCTGCTCAATCGCGAGGACTTCAACAATGACCAGGTCGACGCTGGCGAAGTCGGTTCAGGCGCGGCGGTGACGGCGATCTACGAGATCACACCCGTCGGCGCGCGGCCGTCGTCCGACCCGCTGCGCTATCGCGGCAAGGCGCCGGTCAAGAGCAGCGGCGACGAGCTGGCGTTCCTGAAGATTCGCTACAAGCCGCCGGGGGGCTCGACCTCGAAACTGATCGAGCGGCCGATCGGAGCCGGCGACGTGCGCGCCAGCCTGGCCGCCGCGCCGGAGGCGACCCGCTTTGCCGTGGCGGTCGCCGCCTATGGACAGAAGCTGCGGGGTGATCCGTGGGTGGAGGACCGTTTCGGCTGGGATGACGTCACGGCCCTGGCCCAGGGCGCGCGGGGCGATGATCCCTACGGCCTGCGGGCGGAGTTCGTGCAGCTGACGCGGGCGGCGAAGGGCGTGAAGGGTTAGGCGCTCTGCGTCCTTCGAGCCCCGCTGCGCGGGCGCCTCAGGATGAGGAACTCTCTGCTGATTTCCTCATCCTGAGGTGCAAAGCAAAGCCGAAGCCTCGAAGGACGCACATAGCTACCGCCCCGTCGGCATGTCCTTGAACGCCACGTCCTTGTCCACGCGCACGTCGCCCGGCAGGCCCAGCACCCGCTCGGCGATGATGTTCTTGAGGATCTCGTCGGTGCCGCCGGCGATGCGCAAGCCCGGCGCCCACATCAGGCTGGCCTGGAAGGCCGCCTCCATGGGGGCAAGGGACGGATCGGTGAGGATGCCGTATTCGCCCTGGGCCTCGACAGCGGTATTGGCCATTTCCTGCATCTGGTTGGCGGCGATGATCTTGCCGATCGAACTTTCCGGGCCCGGCGTCTGGCCGCGCGACAGGGCGGTCATGGTGCGAAAGCGAGTATATTTCAGGCCTTGCGAGTTGACATACCAATCGGCCAGCTTCTCCCGGAAGGCGTTGTCCTTCAGCGCCGGACCGCTGGGGCCGGACAGGCCGCGGGCCAGTTCCATCACCTGGCGATAGTCGGGACCGCTGGAGCCGCCGACCGCCAGGCGCTCGTTCATCAGGGTGACCAGGGCGACCTTCCAGCCGTCGCCGACCGCGCCCAGCCGCTGGCTGTCCTTGACGCGCAGGTCGGTGAAATAGACCTCGTTGAATTCGCGGCCGCCCGACATCTGGTGGATCGGCCGGCACGCGACGGCGGCGTCGCGCATGTCGATCCAGAACATGGTCAGGCCCTTGTGCTTGGGCACGTCGGGATCGGTGCGGACCAGGACGATGCCGTAGTCGCAGTAGTGAGCGCCGGTGGTCCAGACCTTCTGGCCGTTGATCACCCAGTCGCCATCAGGATCTGGGCCGTCTTGGACGGCCCGTGTCCGCAGGGCCGCGACGTCGGAGCCGCCGGCCGGTTCGGAGAACAGCTGGCACCAGATCTCCTCGCCCTTCACGGCCGGGGAGACAAAGCGCTGCTTGGTCTCGTCATTGGCGAAGGCCATGACCGTGGGCACGCACATGCCCAGGCCTATGGTGAAATAGCCGTAGGCAACGCCCGCCTTGGCCTCTTCCTGCCCGAAGATCACCGACTGGATCGGCGTGCCGCCGCCCCCGCCGACCCCTGCGGGCCAGGTAATGCAGGCATAGCCGGCGGCGGCTTTACGGGCCTGCCAGGCCTTGCCGGCCGCCATGTGCTCGGGCGTGGTCGGCTTGGGCTCGCCGTGCTCGGCGCGATGCGCGGCGGCGGCCTCGACCAGCCAGGCGCGAGCCGTCTCGCGATAGGCGATTTCTTCGGGGGAGTCGTTGAAATCCATCTTGGTTCTCCTTGCCTTCTCCCCTTGCGGGAGAAGGTGTCGGCCAGCGGCCGACGGATGAGGGGTCGAAAGGCCTGTCCGGAGAGGTCTCAGAGACCCCTAACCCGGCCCTGCGGGCCACCCTCTCCCGCAAGGGGAGAGGGATAGCGTCAGGCGGCGTTCTTCTTTTCCAATTCAGAAACCAGCCGCTCTTTCCAGAGCTTGGGCGAGCCGGCGACCAGCGCGAGTTGCCGCGAGCGGCGGTAATAGAGGTGGCAGTCGACATCCCAGGTGAAGCCCATGCCGCCGTGCACCTGGACGCTTTCCTTGCTGGCGAACCAGAAGGCGTCGGAGGCGGCGATGCGGGCGGCGGCTGCGGCGGTCGGCAGTTCCGGCGCATCAACGTCCAGGGCCCAGGCCCCGTAATAGGCGTTGGAGCGGGCGACCTCGTTCTTGACGTACATGTCGGCCATCTTGTGCTTCATCGCCTGGTAGCCGGCGATCACGCGGCCGAAGGCGTAGCGTCCCAGCGCATATTCGCGGGCCATTTCCAGGCAGCGATCGGCGCCGCCCAGTTGCTCGAAGGCTAGCAGCACGGCGGCGCGGTCGAGGATGGCCTGGAGCAGTTCGAAGCCCCGTCCGGACTCTTCAAGACGGTCGGCGGTGGCGCCGTCGAAGGTCAGGCGAGCCACACCCCGTGTCGGATCCAGGCTCTCCAGGGTCTCGACCTTGACGCCGCCAGCCCGCAAGTCGACCAGGAACAGGCCGGGTCTGCCGCTCTCGGCCGCCAGCACGATGGCGATGTCGGCCGCGTCGCCGTCGGTAACCGGGATCTTGACGCCCGACAGCTTGCCGCCCTCGACCTTGGCCGACAGGCTGGACGGGGTGACCGCGCCCGGTCCTTCCGACACCGCCAGGCAGCCGATCAGTTCACCAACGGCGATGCGCGGCAAGATGGCGGCCTTCTGGGCGGCCGTGCCGTACGCCATCACGGCCTCAGCCAACACATAGACCGTCGAGGCGAAGGGAATGGGCGCGACGGCGCGGCCCAGTTCCTCGGCGATGGCGCACAGCTCGACCCGCCCTAGGCCCAGGCCATTGTAGTCTTCCGGAATGGCCGCACCGAGCCAGCCCTGCTCAGCCACGGCGGTCCATAGCCCCGCATCATAGCTCTTGGCCGGATCGTCCAAAACGCCGCGCACCACCGAGGGCGCGCAACGGGCGGCGAGGAACTTGCGCGCCTCGTCCTTGAGGAACTTCTGGTCGTCGGAATAGTCGAAATCCACTTGGACTTCCTCCCTGGGTCGCTCTGGCGGCGGCGTCGAGACACGATGGACCGCCTTGGCCTCGAGGGAAAGATTGACCTCGCGTCAAGGATTTCACGTTCTTATGGCGGCCTCGAAACAAGTGAGAGCGCGTGCGTGGCCAAGACCGTCTTTCAGCGGAACCAGAAGGTGTGGGTCGAGAGCGTTGGCGCGTGGGCGACGATCGAGAAGATCGTTCCCATCTGGGCCAAGGGTTTCGACGAACCGGTGCGCGTCACCTACGACGTCGGACTGAACCGCGAGTTCCAGGCCCATGAGCTGAAACCCGAAGACCGCATCGGCGAGGACGGCGGCGTCGCGCTCGCCAACTGGCGCATCCTGCGGGCCCGCAACAAGTGGCAGCAGGAAAGCGACTGCCTGCACCACCCCTATCCCGGGACCTATCCCGTGGTGGTGACCGACGCCAATGACTGGGGCGGCTGGCGCACCCCCGGAGCCGAGTACGATCGCGATCCGCGTAAGATGGAGTTCCAGGCGCGACTGATCGCCGCCGCGCCCCAACTGCACGCCTTGGCCCGCCAGTTGATCGAACTGGCCGCCGATCATCCAGAGGACGCGCCGCCGGCCCTGGTGGCCATCGCCCAGCGCGCCGCCGCCATCGAACGGGCCCTGCACGAGGTGCCCGCCGCCGACGCGTCGGTGACCATCCTCGAGGCCAGTTAGCCGGCCTCGATCTGCGCCACCGAAGGCTCGTCCGGAGTCGCTTTGAAATTGCCCTTCTTCCAGGCCCAGTAGAGCACCAGGATCGCTACGCCGGTGCCCACGACCATGGCCGGGACGGACGCCTCGGGCCCGAAGCCGCCGCCGCTCAGCCATTCCGGCGCCCCGGCCTTGGGGGTGCTGAAATACAGGCTCTCCTTGACCTCGATGCCTGACACCCGCGCGCCCCAGATCCAGCCCTGGGCGAAGTTCCAGGCCGCATGGACGCCCACCGACATCCAGATTCGACCCGTCAGCATGTAGAAGGCCGCCAGCATCAGGCCCGCCTCGATGCTGATGGCGAAGGCGGCCGTCGGCGTGGCGTTGTCGTTGCCCAGGTGCATCAGCCCAAACAGGGCGGCTGAGATGGCCAAGGCCCACCAGGCGCCGAACGCGCGCATCAGCAGGCGCAGGATGATGGCGCGGAAGACCAGCTCTTCCATGGAGCCCGAGAAGATGGCGACAGTGATCATGCCCCAGGCCGACGCGGCGCGCGGTCCGGTGACGTCATAGAGTCCAAAGCCGACCAGCAGCCCAACCACCACGGTCATCATCGCCGCGCCAAGCAGCAGGCCGATCGCCAACTCCGACAACGCGGGTCGCAGAGCCAACTCCGAGGGCCACCGCGCTTCGGCCAAGCGCATCACGCCAGCGTAGAGACCATAGCCCGCCGCGCAGATGGCGAGAGTCGCCAGGGCGATCAGCGGCTCGTGCCCGTTGAACCAGACGCCCGGCAGGATCGTGGCCGCCGCGTCGATCAGCATGAACGCGACGAACAGCAACACCCCCCAACCCAGGCATCGCAGCCACCGCAGGGGCCCCGGATGCACGAACCGGCGCGAGCCCAGGGCAAGGCCGGCGCTTGGCGCCGTATCGATCAGCGACATTGAATCAGACCCCAGAACAAGCACCGACCTTTGGCGGGATCACGCTTGGCTTCAAGTGACGAACGGTTCAGGTCGCGTTGCGCCGGCCAGTGGCGGCCAGTCCATGCCCGAGCCCGGGCGACGCAGTCGGCTGTGCGACCCGAATTCCACCGCCGGGCGCGTGACGCCCAGGTCGATCTCGCCGCCGTTCGGCCCAAGCCGCCAGCAATGGCGTCCGACCCAGATCAGCACTTCCAGCCCGTCCGCCGCCCCGGCGCTGGCCCAGCCGCGCAAGGTCGCCTCGAACGGTGCGCGCCGCCAAGCCGTGGGCTTGGTCGGGTCGAGCTCGACATGGATCGTGCGGCCGCCCTTGCCGGCGTGCAGGACAAAACCGCTACGGTCCGGCCGCCACGTCTCGTCCAGGCGCTGATCGAGCAGCCAGTCGCAGGCGAAGTCCGCGCAGCCTTGCGGGCGGCCCTCATAGACGCCGCAGCCCTTGCCACGCTTGTAATAGCGGCACCAGACTTGCGGCGCCTTCTCCAGCTCGCGCACGCCGATCAGCTTGCAGCACCGGCCGCACTCGCCGCATTCCCGCCCGGTCATCGACGCCCCCCCATGGACCCAGCGGGGTCATGGCGCGGAACTCGCGACAATTCTGCAATCGGGTCAAGTGCGCCCTCGCCCCGACACATCTCCTTGCCTACATTGGCCTGATGCGCACCGACACGCCCCAGCCCGTCCAGCTTTCGGACTATCGCCCCTTCCCGTTCACGATCGAGACCACCGATCTCGAGTTCCTGCTGGATCCCGAGGCGACGCGGATCAGGGCGACCCTGACGATCAAACGCAGCGGCGCGCCCGGCGAGCCCCTGTTCCTGAACGGCGAACGCCTGAAGCTGATCTCGGTGGCCATCGACGGCCAGGCCCTCGGCGCGAACGCATACGCCCTAGACGGCGAGGGCTTGACGATCCACGCCGTGCCAGACGCCTTCGTCCTGACCACCGAGGTCGAGATCAACCCGTCGGCCAACAAGGCGCTGATGGGCCTCTACATGTCCGGCGGCCGGTTCTGCACCCAGTGCGAGGCTGAAGGCTTCCGGACCATCACCTTCTTCCCCGACCGGCCCGACGTGCTGAGCCGCTACACGGTGCGGATCGAGGCGGACGTGGCGTTCCCCTACCTGCTCAGCAACGGCAATCTGTGGGAAGGCGGCGAACTGGACTCCACGGTGGAAGGCGGCCGCCACTACGCCGTCTGGAACGACCCCTTTCCCAAGCCGGCCTATCTGTTCGCCCTGGTGGCGGGCCAACTGGACGTGCTGGAAGATAGCTTCGTCACCATGACCGGCCGGACGGTGGCGCTGAAAGTATTTGTCGATCCTGGCATGGCGCCGCGCGCCGCCTATGCGATGGACAGCCTCAAGCGCTCGATGAAGTGGGACGAAGAGGCGTTCGGCCGCGAATACGACCTGGACCTGTTCATGATCGTCGCCGTGCGCGACTTCAATTTCGGGGCGATGGAGAACAAGGGGCTGAACATCTTCAACAGCTCCCTGCTGCTGGCTGCCCCCGAGACCGCCACCGACATGGATTACGAGCGCATCGAAAGCGTCGTGGCCCACGAATATTTCCATAACTGGACCGGCAACCGCATCACTTGCCGCGACTGGTTCCAGCTGTGCCTCAAGGAAGGCCTGACCGTCTTCCGCGACCAGAGCTTCAGCGCCGACATGCGCGGCGAGGCCGTGCAGCGGATCAAGGACGTCAAGGCCCTGCGCGCCCGGCAGTTCGCCGAGGACGCCGGCCCGCTAGCCCACCCGGTCCGGCCGTCCAGCTACATGAAGATCGACAACTTCTACACCGCGACGATCTATGAAAAGGGCTCCGAACTCATCCGGATGCTCAAGACGATCCTGGGCGCCGAGACTTTCCGTAAAAGCCTGGACCTGTATTTCGACCGCCATGATGGCGAGGCCACCACGGTCGAGGCCTTCATCGCCTGTTTCGCCGACGCCTCGGGCCGCGACATGGGCGAGTTCTTCGCCTGGTACGAGCAGGCCGGCACCCCAGCGGTATCGCTGACCCACGTCTATGACGAGGCCGCCCAGGCGCTGGAGATCACCCTTACCCAGGTCACCGCCCCGACCAGCGGTCAGCCCACTAAGCAGGCTCTGCCGATCCCGGTGACCATCGGCCTGCTCGACAGCGAGGGCGAAAGTCTGCGCGATAGCGAGGTGGTGCTACTGGACACGCCGACCAAGACCGTGCGCTGGGAGGGCGTCGCCAGCACCCCGGTGATCTCGGCCCTGCGCGGCTTTTCGGCGCCGGTGAACCTGACCGCCGACACGCGCTCGGTCGATCGCTACGTGCAGTTTGCCGCCGATCCCGACCTGTTCAACCGCTGGGAGTCCGGTCAGACCCTGGCCCGCGAACTGATCCTCGGCCGCGCCGCCGGGGCCCCCGACGAGGTTGGCGAGGAACGCTATGCCGACGCCCTGGGCAAGGCTCTGATCGACGAGGCCTCCGATCCGGCCTTCAAGGCCCTGCTGCTGACCCTGCCCAGCGAAGGCGACCTCAGCCTGGCCGTCGATCCGGTCGATCCCGCCGCGATCCACGCCGCGCGTGGTCACTTGAAGACGGTCATGGCCGTCCATCTAGGCGACCTGCTGCGACGTCTGCACGGTGATCTGCAGAGCGGCGGCGAGTTCTCGGCCGACGCCAAGGCGGCCGGAAAGCGCGCGCTGCGTAACGGCTGCTGCGACCTGCTGGCGGCCGATCCGCACGCGGTCAATGTCGAGCGCATCGTCGGTCATTTCGAAAGCGCCGCCAACATGACCGACACCATGGGCGCTATCTCAGCCCTGATGACGGTCGGCGGCGAGCCGGCCGAGAAGGCCCTGGCCGACTTCCACGCCCAATGGCGCGACGAGCCGCTGGTGCTTGACAAGTGGTTCTCGGTCCAGGCGCGCGACCCTGGCGACGGTGCGATCGGCCGCATCCTGGCTCTGACGGCGCACCCCGATTTCGACGCCGGCAATCCAAACCGCATGCGGGCCCTGGTGCAGGGATTTTCGAGCGGCAACCCAGCCCAGTTCCACGACGCCAGCGGCGCGGGCTATCGTTTCCTGGCCGACCAGATCCTGGGGGTTGATGGCTTCAACCCCACGACCGCCGCGCGGTTGGTCGAACCGCTGGGCGCTTGGCGACGCTACGTGCCGGCCCTGGGCTTGCTGATGCGGGAACAGCTAGAGCGCATCTGCGGTCATGTCGGCCTGTCAAAGAACGTGTTGGAACTGGTGTCCCGCGCTCTGAATTGACGGCTTGCGGTTCAGCTTGAGCCGAGCGTGGCGCGATTCTCAGCGCCACGGGTTGCGACTAAAAGGCTCATGCGACGCCAAAACCGCCGTTCGTCGGTGACGCATCGGTCGCGGGTGCGGTAGATTCACCATGTCGGCGAAGTGACTCGCCGGGGCTGGCGGGAGCATCGGGCGTTGGAGCGTGGTGGGGCGAGGACCGGGAGGTTGGCGGGAGCCAGTCTGTCGGCGGCGGGCGCGGCCCGTCAGCGCGCCGCGCAATCGCCTTCTCAGGCCTATGTGCGGGTGGCGATCCTTGCCGCCCTGTTGCTGCTGGCCGTCTACACCGCCTTTGGCGTCAACCGCCTCAAGCAGGAAGCCAGTATTCCACCCGGCGGCGCGCCGCTGGCCGCCCAGGCCAAGCTGGTGGCTGGCGCCGTCGAAACCAATCTCGCCGCTCAGCGCGCCGGCTTGTCGGCCGCCGCCGATTTGCTGCAGCGTGACCCGAGCGCTCCCATGGACGCGGCCGAGACCGCTCTGCGCGCCGCCGGCGGCGGGGCCATGGCCGTGGCGGGGGGCGGCTCCACCGCCCCCCCCGCGGGTGGCGGGCCCGGC
>JACMOF010000463.1 GCA_014378155.1 Caulobacter sp.
GACCAAGGCTGCTCCAGCCGTCTACCCAACTCAGCGCTGCCGACCAGATGATTGGCGATCACCGGCAGATGACCCAGGCTGTGGCGGCCCAGGATGCGAGAAATGAAACGATCGACGCCGTCACTGACCACGGTCAGCGAAAGGGCGTTGGCCTGGCACCAGGCGACAAACTCCGAAAAGCCGTCGGCCAGTTCCACGGTGTCGAGCACGGCGTCCAGCGCCGCATCGTCGCCGCCGATCAGCGCGACCTGGCCACGCATGCACTCGGCGGCGGTGATCTCGCCCCGGGTCCAGCGCTCTTCGAGCTCTTCCCAGGCCGGCTCGGCCAGACGGGTCAGGACAAGGTCGGTCGTGTCGACCTTGGCGATGGTCCCGTCGAAATCGCAAAATATCCGCATCGTACCGACTTGGCTCCAGACGCCCCCGCGCCGTTCGAGCCAATGACGCCGTGTGTACTGAGCCCCCTCATCGAATTTTTACCGGCGGTGGGGCAGCCGTTCCGAGCCTTGCCTTGAAGTCGCCGCCGCGCGATGTCTCTTGGCCCCGCCAACTCCCTCCAACCGGACCGATCGTCTTTGTGATGAACACCGACGCGTCCGTTTCGTTTTCCAGCGCCGCCTTGGCGCAGCGCCCGGCGTGGACGCGCGGCTGACCATGGAGGACCTGCAGGACCTTTCGCCGCTCGCGGCCGTCTATCTGGAGCGGCGCGAAGACACGCGGCGGTTCTTCCAGGCGCGCCTGGGCGGTCAAGCCGATGTCGAGGATCTGGTTCAGGAGCTGTATCTGAAGGTTCAGGCGGTCGCGGACGAGTCGATCGACAACCCGCCCGCCTATCTTTACCGCCTGGCCTCCAACCTGATGCTGGACCGACTGCGCCGCGCCAAGCGGGCCGGCGCGCGCGAAACCGAATGGCGGCGCGCCAACCACACCACGGTCGGCGCTCTGGATGTGGCTGAAGAGCCCGACGCCGAGAGCGCCGTCATCGCCCGCCAGCGTCTGGAGAAAATCTCCGAGGCGATGAAAACCCTGTCGCCCGTGACCCAGCAGGTGTTCCGCCTGCACAAGTTCGAGGGCCTGACACATGTCGAGACCGCGACGCGAATGGGCATTTCTCGAAGTTCGGTCGAGAAGCATGTCAGCCTGGCTCTGAGCCATCTGGTCAGCAGGGTCGGCCGATGACCGTGTCTTTTTGGCATCACCTCCTGAAGAACCGAGGAGGGACTTTTCCGGTCATGGCGTCATTGTGGCAAGCGCCCTCCCCAGCCCGGCGCCAAGGAAGCACGACCCGTCGATGACACAGTCCGTCACCACCGATTCCATCCAACAGGCGGCGAGCGACTGGTTCGCGCGCCTGCAGGGTGACGCCGGTCTGGAAGACTGGACCGCGTTCCAAGCCTGGCTCGAAGCCGACCCTGCCCACGCTGCGGCCTATGACGAGGTCGAGGCGCTGTGGATCGAAATGGAAGACTTGCCGGCCGGCGAGATCCCCGCCGCCGTTGCGCCCGAGGTCGTGGCCGGAAACGTCCTGCCGTTCACCCCCCGCCCCAAGCCGCCGGCGCGGCGCTGGGTCTGGGCCGGCCTGGCCACGGCCGGGGCGGCCGCCGCCCCCGCGGGATTGGCCGTGCTGCCGCAACTGAGCCGCCCCGCCCTCCCCCCTTATCCGGCCCCGCGCGGCGCGGCCCC
>JACMOF010000048.1 GCA_014378155.1 Caulobacter sp.
GCAGTCGCAGCCGACGCCGCGCAGGGAGGCCTGGTGCTGGTAGGGGGTGCCGAGCCAATGGCGGGCTTCGGTCAGGGCGGGATGGCTTGCCACGTTTTCGGCGGCGATCACTTGTCCCCTACGGCTCGCTTCGCGACCGTCTTCCCCCAGAGGGGGAAGAGCTCCGCCGCTGACGCAGCGGAAACTCCGCCCCCCCCCCCCGACAGGGGGCGGAGCCTCGCGCATCTGAGCTCTTCCCCCTCTGGGGGAAGACGGTCGCAAAGCGACCCGTAGGGGGCAAGTGTTCGCCGCTGAAACGCCTACGGTTTCGGCGCCGGATCCGGGGGCAGCCCGGTCACCGGATCGCGGGCTACGGGCTGGAAACCCTCGGCGACGAAAAGGTCGGTACGGCGTGAGTGCTTCTTGTCCAGACGCACACTGACGATCTGCAAATCCGAGGTGCGCGCGAAGTCCTGCTGGATCTTGGCGCGATAGACGCCGTCCAGGCTGGCGATCAGCGCCCGTTTGCCGAGCTGGGCGGTCATCGGCGCCTCGGCCTCGGCCTGGTTGCGGGGCGCGATCTCGTGGACCCACATTCTCAAGGGCGGCGCTTGCGGCGTGCCAAAATAGTCGCGGCCGTAATAGGCGGCGACGTTGAACAGGAACCGGTCGTCGACGGCCACGGCGGTCAGGCCGCCATGCAGCGCCTGCTCCTCGCGCGAGCGGTCGATGATCGTCCGCACCGTCTGGTCCCAGCCGCGGACTCGCTTGAAGCTGTTGGCCATGCCCATGGCCTCGGCGGTGCGCGGGTTGATCACCCAGGTCAGGAACAGCGCGGCCAGCACCGCCTGCAGGGCCAGGCCGCCGATCAGCCAGCGGCGGGCCTCCCAGCGCAGCAGCCAGGCGGCGACCAGCACCGAGCCGGCGACATAGGCCGCGCCGGCCCAGTTGGCGTTGGCGCGCGACACGAAGGCCTGGGCGGCGACGGTGACCAGCGGCGGCAGGGCGAAGCATAGCAGCATCAGGTCGGGCGAGGTCAGGCGCTTGCGCCCGGCCAGCAGGATCGCGCCCCCCGCCAACACGCCGAAGGGCACGGGGCCGAACACCGCGAACTGCGACCCGATGAAGCTCAGCATCTCCATCGGATTGAACAGCTTGCCCGACTTCCAGTTGGCGTTGGCGGCCGTGTGCTCCAGCGTCGAGAAGTGGTGGTTGAGGTTCCACACCATGTTCGGCGCGAAGACCAAGAAGAGAGCGGCGAAGAAGGCGCCCGCCATGGCCGGGGTCCAGGCCCGCCGCGCCGCGCGAGAGATGAAGAGATGCGCGCCCAGGCTGGCCAGGGCGTAGACCGCCGCATACTTGCTCAGGAACGCCATGCCCAGCGCCGCGCCCATGCCGGCCGCCACCCAGATTCGGGTTCGGGGCGAGGCGGCGGGCAGGGCCACGCAAGCCCAGATCATCAGGGACAGGAAAAACAGCAGCGGGGTGTCGGTGGTGATCAAGACCGACGACAGCTGAATGCCAGGCATCAAGGCGAACACCGCCGCCGCCGCCAGGCCGATCCATCGGCCCCCCGGCTGGTCGCCATAGAGCCTCAGGGCGATGCGGGCGATCACCAGGGCCGTGCCCGCGTTGAGCAGCGGCGAGCCGACCCGCAGCCAGGCCTCGCCGTCGCCACCGACGTGCGTCGTGGCCCAGATCAGCCAGGCGATCATCGGCGGCTTGGAAAAATAGCCGAAATCCAGATGGCGCGACCAAAGCCAGTACTGAGCTTCGTCCGGGTACAACTCCAGGGGCGTGGTGAACAGCGCCACGACCCGCAGGATCGTCAGCACGCCCACCA
>JACMOF010000464.1 GCA_014378155.1 Caulobacter sp.
ATGGGCGTCACCGCCGCGATTGGCCATCTGGTAGGTCGGGCCGTCTAGCTCGGGCGGTGGGCGTGTGGGCGGCTGGTGCGCGCCAGCCAAGCGCTGACGCGCAGCAAAGTAGCCCGTACGATCAAATCTCGGCGGCCGGCGGGCTCGCTCGACCCGGTGTCCGGTTGGGCGCGACCATGAGGCAACGGCGCATCGCCGCGCCGTATGCGGTTGCGGGATCATCGCCCTGGATAGGACGATCTCTTTGAGAAGAGGGGCGTTCTTCTGCATCCAGGCCAAGATGAAGGCCTCGATCTCACGGTCCATGGCGATAGGGTTACGCTGAGTTTCCGGGAGACGCGAGCCCAATGCGAGAGGCTCCCCGATCTCCGACAGCGACCCGCTTGAAGACCGTGGGCGACGGCTTCGAGAGGGACAAAGCCGATCGCCGCCTTTGGACGTCCAATGAAGACGCAAGCCGGTTCTGAGCTGGCGCGACGAGGCCAGAGGCCAGCCTGCCGGACCTGAGTAAATTCCGAACCTGCCAAGCCCAGATCCAGCGGATTAGCGTGCGAGGCCAGACGTCGGCCTCGCGAGTCAAAGCGCCGGCTGCGGGCTGGGCTTGCAGACCCCGTCTCACGTCGTTGAACCCCTTTCGGAAACCCACGCCATGACCACACCCGAAGCGACCAATCCCCTGAGCCCAGGCGCCCCGGGCTTTGGCCGCGATGTCGAGATGGAAGCCGATCGCCGGAAGGGCCGGCCGGCGATTGCCGAGATGACCGGCACGCGGGACAAGGCCGACGCCGAACCGATCCTGGGTCCCGCGCCGGACCCGGACGTCTATCCCGCAACGGCGACGCGGCCTTAGCGGCAGGAGCCCCGCAGGGTGGAGGATCCCTACAAGGCTCTTGGCGTGGCCAAGGACGCCACCGCCGCTCAGATCCGCAGCGCGTACAGAAAGCTGGCCAAGCAGCACCATCCAGACCTCAATCCGGGTGACGCCAAGTCCGAGCAACGCTTCAAGACCGTTTCGGCGGCCAACGATCTGTTGTCCGATCCTGACCGGCGCGGCCGCTTTGATCGTGGCGAGATCGATGCGTCCGGACAGCCGCAGGCGCCGCGGTCGTCCTACCGCGAGCATGCCGAAGGGCCAGCGGGCGCGCGCTACGGTCCCGGCGCGGCCTACTCCGGGGGCTGGGATGAGGACGCCTTCGCCGACATCTTCGGGTCAGCCTTCGGGGGCGGCGCGCGGGGCGGCCGGGACAGGCCCGCCCGGGGCCGCGATGAGCGCTACACGCTGCAAACCGATTTCCTCAGCGCGGTGAACGGCGCCACCCAAAGACTGACCTTGCCGGGCGACCGCGCCCTGGACGCGGTCATCCCCTCCGGGACGACGGACGGACAGGTCTTGCGGCTGAGAGGGCAGGGCGAGGCGGGCCACAATGGGGGGCCCAGCGGCGACGCCCTGATCGAGATCCATGTCGCGCCGCACGCCTTCTTCGAGCGTGACGGCCGTGACATCCGCATGTTGCTGCCCGTGACCCTGGCCGAGGCCGTGCTGGGCGGCCCGGTCGCGGCGCCGACGCCCGGCGGCTCCGTGCAGCTGCGCATTCCGCCCCATTCCGACAGCGGCTTTGAGCTGCGGTTGCGGGGACGTGGCGTGCCGGCGCACGGCGGTCACCCCGCTGGCGACCTCTATGCCCGCCTGCGGATTATGGTCGGGCCGCCCGATCCGGCCCTGGAAGCCTTCCTCAAGACCTGGCGGCCCGCCAAGCCTTTCGAGCCGAGACAGACGATGGAGCTGCCCTGATGATCGGCGTGGAGGTCCTGCTCACCGTGATCCCCGGTCTCCCGAAAAGCGATCTGGAACGCTGGATCGCCAACAACTGGATCAAGCCCGACGGACGCGACGGCGCCTACCGCTTTGCCGACATCGACGTGGCGCGGGTCAAGTTGATCCTTGAGTTGCGCGACGAGCTTGAGGTCAATGAGGCGGCGCTCCCTGTCGTCCTTCTGCTCTTGGATCAGGTTTACGATCTGAGGCGGCAAATCGGCCGGATCAACGCTCCGGTGTCGCGGCGAGATTGACCCCACCCCTTGTCTTCGCGGCGGCGCCTAGGGGATTTCCGAAGCTTGTGGGACCGCCTGCGTTCAGGCCGGATACGGGCCGCGCCAAGCCTGTCCAGAGGCCCGCGATGCCCGGCTGCAAATTCACTGAACGGAGAGAGACCATGAATTTCGCAATCCGCCGTGGCGCGGCGCTCGTTCCGACCGCCGTGACGATCCTGGCAAGCGCCGGGTCGGCGGTCGCCAGCCAAGTCGGACGCCCAGGCCCAGGCCCGTTACCGGGCGGCCGAACGCATTGGCCAAGCGCACCTGAGGACCTTCGATACGCTCGATTTCGACGTCTATTCGAACCACAAGTGGGATCGCCTCAAGGAAGGCCATGCGTCGGATATTCTGGTTCACTATCCCGACGGCCATACCAGCCAAGGCATCCCCGCCCATGTCGACGAACTGAAGGGTCTTTTCACCTTCGCGCCCGACACCAAGATCCACGTCCATCCCGTCAAGATTCAGTCCGGCGGATGGACGTCGGTCATCGGCGTCATGGAGGGCACGTTCTCCAAGCCTATGAACCTGGGCGGCGGCAAGGTGATCGCGCCGACCGGCAAGACCTTCAAACTGACCATGAACACCGTCGCTCACTGGAAGAACGGCGTCATGCAGGAGGAATACCTCTTCTGGGACAATGCCGGCTTCATGGCCCAGATCGGCGTCGGGCCGTAGGCGAGAACGCGCCTCGTGATCCGACCTGTTCCTCGCCGCTCATAATCCCCGTCTAGAGGTCACCATGAACCGTATCCTGGCATCCACCGCTGTCTTGCTCGCCCTGGCCACCAGCGCCGTCGCCGCCGACACCTTCAGCACCAACCCGGCCGCCGTCGTGGCCGGCGTCTACACGGTTGAGCCCGCGCACACCCGCGTTCAGTTCGCGGTCAAGCACATGGGCTTCACCAGCTTCTACGGGGACTTCACCGGCGTCAGCGGTTCGCTGAGCCTCGATCCCAAGACCGTCGCGGCCAGCAAGCTCGACGTCACCATCCCGGTCGCTTCGGTCTCGACGACGAACCGGGCCCTCGATGGCGAGCTGGCGGGCGCCGACTGGCTCGACGCCGCCACCTATCCGACGATGCGCTTTGTCTCGACCAGGGTGGTCCAGACCGCCGCCGGCAAGGCGACGATCACGGGAAATCTGACGATGCACGGGATCACCCGGCCGGTCGTCCTGATGGCCAGCTTCAACGGGTCGGGCGTCAACCCGCTCGACAAGGCCTACACCGTCGGCTTCGACGCCACGACCACGCTGAAGCGCTCTGACTTCGGCGTGAAGACCTACGTGCCCATGGTCGGCGACGAGACATCGCTGCGCATCAGCGCCGCCTTCGAGAAGACCAAGTAGTTGAGCGGCGGCAAGTCCGCCGGCATCCGTTTGGAGCTGGCGAGGGGGGCCAGGTCCATCCGGGTCGCGGGCCGCGCGCCTGGCCGATGACCAAACACGCCGGGCATGCGCCCCAGACCCTGTCGGCGACCTTGCGGCCCCTGCTGGCCGGAGACCAGACGCGCGTGACCCTGGGTGAAATCCTGGCGGGCGTGGAAGGCGAGGGCGGGTTGGGTCCGGTGCTCTTCCTGCTGACCCTGCCGGTGCTGCTGCCTCTGCCGCCGGGCTTTTCGATGGTCCTGTCGCTGCCGCTGCTTTTGGTTGCACCGCAGATCGTGCTGGGCCGGCGACGTCTCTGGCTGCCCAAGGCGCTGAGGCGGCAATCGATCAAGCACGCCGACCTGGTGAAACTGATCAACCGGTTGATGCCCATCATCGCGCGCGGTGAGAAGATAATGCGCCCACGCCTCATGGTCCTGACCAGCGGACCAGGTGTTAGGGTCATCGGCGTGGCCTGCACCTTGATCGCCCTTATCCTGGTCTTGCCCATTCCCTTCGCCAACCTCGCGCCGGCCGCGGCGCTGGGCCTGTTCGCCCTGGGGCTGACTCGCAGGGACGGGCTGCTGGTGCTGGCGGGCTACGGGCTTCTGGCCTTGGCGGTCCTGGTGATCTCGCTCGGCTTCAAGGGTGTCCTGGTGGTGGCCCATCACCTCCTGGCCGCGCTCTGACGGGATGGCCGATGCGCGGTTCATTTCGCCACCGCTCTGACGCTATAGCCTTGATGGCGCGCCTGGTGGGCGATCGTGCCTGAGGGCGCGCAAAGCCCAGGACACGGCCGCATCGACGATGTTGATCCGACCGCCTGAACGTCGCTCGCCGCAGGGAGCCATGC
>JACMOF010000465.1 GCA_014378155.1 Caulobacter sp.
ACGCCCGAATTGATCGTACCCTTCAAACGCGCGGTGTACGAACAGGTCGTCGCCGCCTTCGGTGGGTACGCGCGCGGCGGCTGACGCCAGGCCGCGCTAGAGGTAGGGCGGCATGAGCAAGACCATTCTGATGATCCACGGCTTCGGCGCCGCCGGCGAAAGCTGGGCCCCGGTGGCGGCGCGCTTCAAGGCCGCCGGCTATGGCGTCGAAACCCCCACCATCCATGCCACCCTGCGCACCGTGGGTCCGCCGCCGGCCGGCCTGATCGGCAAGACCCTCGCCAACTATGTCACCGAGATGAGCGACCTGGCCCAGTCGATCGCCAAGCGCGACGGCGAAAAGCCGTTGGTGTTCGGGCACTCGATGGGCGGGCTGATCGCCCAGAAGCTGGCCGAGGCGGGGCTGGTGTCGGGAATCGTGCTGTTCGCCCCGGCCTCGCCGGCCGACGCGCGCAGCGGCCCGAAACTCGCGCCGATGTTCACCTTCCTCAACATCGCCATGACCTCCAGTCCCGAGACCAAGGCGGTCAAGATCTGGAAGATGGGCTTCAACTGGGGTGTGCTGAACCGGACGCCGCCCGAGCGCCACGAGGCGATCTTCGCCACCACGGTGCATGACAGCGGCCGGGCTCTTTCGGACCTAGCCTATCCCGATCGTGATCCGAACAAGACCGTGTCGATCGACTCCGCCAAGATCACCGCGCCGGTGTTGATCCTGGCCGGCGCCCGCGACCGCACCACGCCGATCGGGGACCTTCGCCTGGTCGGCAAGAAGTATGGCGGCGCCACCTTCAAGGAATATCCCGACAACGCCCACTGGTTGATCGACGAGCCCGGCAGCGACAAGATCCTGGCCGACGTCGACGCCTGGCTCGACGCCCGGGGCCTGGGCGCCCAAGCCCCGGTGACCAAGGCCCCGGTGACCAAGGCCGCCCCCGCGGCGAAGCTGGCCAAGGCTGAACCCGCCGTGACCCCGGCGCCCGCCGCCAAGCCCGTCAAGCCCATCAAGCCCATCAAGCCCGCCCCGAGAGCCAAGGCGGCGCCCCAGGCCAAGCCCGCGCCCGCGCCCGCGACCGCGCCAGCGCCGCCCGCCCCCGCGCCGGCGGCCAAGGCGAGCCTAAAGGCTCCGGCCAAAGCCAAGTCGGTCGCCAAGCCCGCTCCGGCCCCGGCGCCCCCACCCGTCGCCAAGACTCCGCCCCCCGCCAAGCCGGCGCCCAAGGCTCCCGCAAAGCTCGCTGCGTCGCCTGTCCCCACGCCCGATATGAAGGCCAAGCCCAAGGCCGGGGCCAAGCCCGCCGCCGCCCCCGCTGTGACCAAGGCTCCAGCCAGGGCCGGCGCGCCGAAACCAGTCGCCAAGCCGAAGGCCGCCGCCCTCGCCAAGGCGCCGGCTCCGGTCAAGGCCGCCGCCAAGCCCAAGGTTCCCGCGACAAAGGCGACCGCCAAATCTTCACCCGCGCCGAAGAAGAGCGTGTAGGCTGAGCGTTCGGCGCTTTGGCCGAACGAGTGGGCGAGGCGCGCGTGGCGACTCCGGTGATCATGGTGCACGGCGCCTTCTGCGGCGGCTGGACGTTTGACACGTTCCGTCAACCGTTCGAGGCGGCGGGCCACGTCGTCCAGACCCCCGACCTGATCGGCCATGGCGACGGCGCCTCGGTCGCCGGCCGCTCGATGGTCGACTACGCCAAGCAGATCGCCGCCCTGTGCGAGGCCTGCGATGAGCCGCCCATCCTGATCGGCCACTCGATGGGCGGGCTGGTCGCCCAGATGGCGGCGGCCCGCGCCCCGGTGTCGCGCCTGATCCTGCTGGCCCCCTCGCCGCCCTGGGGCGTGACGGGCTCGTCGCTGGAGGAGGCCGCCTCGGCCGTCAGCCTCTATGCCCTGGGTCCGTACTGGCTACAGGCCGTGGCGCCCGATTTCGGCGTGGTTGAAAGCTACACGCTGGACCGCCTGCCGCGTGACGAGCGCAAGGCGCTGTACGCCAAGATGACCGCCGAGAGCGGCCGGGCGCTGTGGGAAACCCTGAACTGGTTCATGGACCCGTTCATGACCACCGGCGCCAGCCCCGTGGGCGTGCCGACCCTGGCGATCGCCGGCGGCAAGGACGTGATCCATCCGCCCGCCACAGTCCGCCAGACCGCCGCGCGGCTGGGCGGGTCCTGCGAGGTCTTCCCGACGATGAGCCACTGGCTGCCGGGCGAACCGGGCTGGGAAGCCGTCGCCGAAGCCTGCCTGGACTTCATTGGGCATGAAGGTCGCGTCGCGGCCTGACCTTCGAGGGATGTGGGCTTCGGCCTCAGTGGGCCGGCGTGAACAGCTTCAGCCCCAGTATGCCCGAGACGATGAGCCCCAGGCAGACCAGCCGGGCCGCCGTGGCTGGCTCCTTGAACACCACGATGCCGACGATGGCCGTACCGACAGCGCCGACCCCGGTCCACACCGCGTAGGCCGTGCCCAGCGACAGGGACTTCAGCGCCCAGCCCAGCAGGCCCAGGCTGGCGACGAAACATGCGGCTGTCCACGCCATCGGGACCGGCCGGGTGAAGCCCTCGGTATATTTTAGGCCCACGGCCCAGCCGATCTCGAACAGACCCGCGATGAAGAGAATGATCCAGGCCATGACCGGCTCCTGAGTTCAGAGCGGGGTCGTCCCCGGAAACGCGAAAAAGGCGCGGGGTCGTCCCCGCGCCTTTCCTAGATAGTCTTGTCGCGTTGGAGGGCAAGCCTCCGATCGGCGAAGGTCCTAGGGCATTTTTCGAGCGAAGTGGTTCCGGTTCGCGTGAAGAAAAATGCCTCAAAACAAAAGATGAGAGCTCACGGCCTGACGCAGTCAGGTCGGGAAATGCTCTAGCGGCTGGTGGTGCTGTAGAGCACCTGGGCCTGCTCGTAGTTCTTGCCCACCGAGCTGTCGTCCAGCTTCTTCAGGCGCATATAGACCAGGCCTGCATGGCCGTCGGCCCAGGCGTCGTCCCACGAGACGGTGAAGCGCTTGAAGTCCGTGCCGATCGTCTGGTCGTTGCGGATCAGGCGCAGCTGCGGCTTGTTCTCCCAGGTCGCCCAGTCGTGCAGGGCGGTGGCCAGGGACTGGGCCTGCTCGACGGTCTGGGCGTACTGGATGGTGACGGTGCAGACGTTCTTGTTGGAGCCTGGATTGTCGATGGCGATCTGGTAGGGCTTGCCGATGTCGAGGACGAACTTCTCTTTCTTCTTCTTCATGCCCGCGGCCTTGGCCAGGCTCGGGAAGTCGCCGCCAACCACGAGGGGCTTGCAGACCCGGTCCAGGATGCTCAGCAGTTGCAGCGACACCGGATCGGTCGAGGGCGGCGGACGCACCGGCTCGACATAGGCCGGCTCGGCGCCGGCGACCGGGGCGGCGACCGGCGGGATGGCTTGGTCGGCCGGAGCGGGCGCGGCGGGGCTGGTGGCGGCCGGGGCCATCGGCATCGGCATGGGCATGGGCATGGGCGCAGCGGCCGGAGCCGGAGCCGGAACCGGGGTGGTCGCCGGCGCGGCGGTCGGAGCGGGCTGCTGGGCGACGGCGGTGGAGACCGCGCCCCCAACCAGGAAAATGGGTGCGATCAGGCTGGCGAGCGCGAGGCGCATGGTCGAGATATCCCCAATAGGCAAGAGGTCGGCATTAAAGCCGACAGGCGTTCCCTCGCAACCCTTATGGTGACCGATTAAGGCCGAGATTGGGTCACAGGTGTAATTTACTCGCACCAAGAGTGCGGCGTGACGCCTCAGGAGTGCAAACCAGGCGTCATTTCGATCGGAGGTCCTGGCCCTTGAGCGTGACCACAACGATCTCCGGTGGTGCGCGGAAACGTACAGGTAGGATCGACACACCCACGCCGCCCGTCACGAACAGGTTGCGCCCCCGATCAACATAGGCCCCGCAACCCCACTGGCGCGACGCCTGAGAGGCGTGGACCAGCCGCCCCATCACCGGCAGGTTGACCTGTCCGCAATGGGTATGGCCCGCGACGGTCAGGGCCACCCGGTCGGGCGCCTGGGCGAAGGGGTCGGGCCAGTGGCTCATAACCACCACCGGCTCGGATGTCGGCACGTTGGCCATGGCCACGGGATAGGACGGCGTCGCCCGCTTCGAATCCAGGTCGGCCAGACCTGCCACCCAGAACGGACCCTTGGTCCTGGCAACTCGCAAGGCGCGGTTCTCCAGCACATGAGCACCGGCCCGGACTAAGGCCTGCTCGGTCGCGCCGCCATCATACCACCAGTCGTGATTGCCCAGCACGGCGTAGACCCCCAGGCGGGGGTTGAGGCCCTGGAACGCGGAAATCCCGCGCAGGATTTCCGAACGCTGTGGCGCGGCCCGAGTGGCTGCGGACTCGTGACTGCCCGCATAGTCGCCCAGAAGCAGGACGACGTCGGGATGCTGCGCGTTCATCCGCGCCACCACCCGCGCAACGCGGGCCGGATCGACGTGGGGCGCGGCGACATGGGTGTCACTGATCAAGCCCAGGCGCACCGGCGGGCCGGTCCAGGTGCGCGACTCGATCGTCACCCTCCGCACGACCAGCAGATTAGGCTCGACCAGGAAGGCCCAGACCCCCAGCCCGTAGGCGACCAGCAACAGGCCAGCCACCGCCCAAGCCAGACGCAAACGGCCTGAGCGCCGCATGAACGCCCAGGCCGTGAAAACAATAGGTAATCCCGTCACCGCGCCAATCCAGGCCAGCAACATGATGCTGTGCCCGGTCATGCGTGAAACGCCTAGGCCGCCTCGACCGCGTGTTCGGCCAGGATGGTGAAGCCGTCCGGGCCCACGTCGGCGAACCCGCCCTGGATGTCGAACACCCGCACGGTGGAGCCGTCGCGAACCGTGACCTTGCCTTCGCGCAGGGTGGTCATGAACGGGGCGTGGCCCGGCAGGACGCCGAAATCGCCTTCCGCGCCGGGCGCATCGACCTGATCGACTTCGGCGGAGAACAGTTCGCGCTCGGGCGCGACGAGAGAGAAGTGCAGCTTGGCCATTATTCCACGATCTCCACGGCGCCCAAGGCGGCTTCGATGTCTTCGTCGGTCTGGATCTCGGTCCCGCAGAACGGGCAGAAGCGGATGGTGGCCAGCACGACGCCGGTCTCGCCTTCTTCTTCGCGATGACCCAGGTTGAGCAGGATCAAACCGCTGTCATGCTCGATGAGCGAAGCCTCGGGGTCCGAAGACACCGCCTCCTCGAGTTCCTCGCAGCAGAAGTTGACGGTTTCGAATTCGGTATCGGTCATGGAGCGGTCCATAGCATAAAAGTCAGGGTGTTTCCTTCTCCCCTTGCGGGAGAAGGTGGCGGCCGAAGGCCGACGGATGAGGGGTCGCGTTGACCCATCGGCCGCTCGCGGTTGAACCCGTCATCGCCCCTCGACCTGCTTTCGCAGGCCACCTCCCCCCGCAAGGGGAGAAGGACGATCAGGCCGCTTCGACGGCGCTCTCGGCCAGGATGGTCAGGCCGCCCTCGCCGACATCGGCGAAACCGCCCTGGATGTCGAACAGCTTGGTGGCCCCGCCGTCCTTCACGGTGACGCGGCCTTCGCGCAGCGTGGTCATGAACGGGGCGTGGCCCGGCAAGACGCCAAAGTCGCCTTCCGCACCGGGCGCATCGACCTGATCGACCTCGCCGGAGAACAGCTCGCGCTCGGGGGCGACGAGTGAGAAGTGGAGCTTCGTGGCCATTGGTTTCCAGACAGTTCTATTTTAGGCCTGCGGCTCGCATTGAGTCATCGTTGACCCTGTAAGTCAAAATCATCGCTCGCATCGCGTTTTCGGCAGGTTGCCGCAACCGGATCGCGATGATTTTATCGATCGCACCCGTGGTCGGATCAACCGCATTCAAGACAAGCTGGTCAATCTTGTTTTCAGGGTCTGCAGCTCCCGGCTGCGCTTGATAACGGCCGCCTGGCTTCAACCAACCTTCTCGAACCCTTTCAATAAGATCGGGGGCGTCCACATCGAGAGAGATTAGGCACGAAAACGGTGAAGCGGGCGGCGGCAAAACGGTGCTGACAACGGAAACGCGACCCCCAGCAACGGGCGCGCTATAAGAGGCGCCACCGAGCTTCGTGATCGGAAACTTTAACGCGACAACCGGAGGTGGGGCCACATCGCGGTTTAAACCTGCCTTTTCTGCTGAAAGGCGTGGCGCGATTTCGCTCTCCAGCGCGGGCTGGCAGACTTTGGACAGGGCATCAATCGCAGCCTCTGTCGGAGAGCGATCTTGAGCCATCGCGACGCCGGAGCCGAGCAAAGTTGCGCAAAGCGTCGCGATGGCTCTCTTCATTACGCTTCGCCAGCCAGCTTTTCAGCCTTGGCGACCGCTTCTTCGATGGCGCCGACCATGTAGAAGGCGGCTTCCGGCAGGTGGTCGTATTCGCCGTCCACGATGCCCTTGAACGAGCGGATGGTGTCCTTCAGCGCGACGAAG
>JACMOF010000466.1 GCA_014378155.1 Caulobacter sp.
CACATGGCGTAGGTGGCCAGGCGGAAGCCCTTGTCGGGCTCAAACTTCTTGACGGCCTGCATCAGCCCGACATTGCCCTCGGAGATCACCTCGCCGATCGGCAGGCCGTAGCCGCGATAGCCCATGGCGATCTTGGCCACGAGGCGCAGGTGGCTGGTGACCATCTTGTGAGCGGCGGCGCTGTCCTGATGCTCTTTCCAACGCTGGGCGAGCATGAACTCCTCGTCCTTGGGCAGCATGGGGAATTTTCGGATTTCGGTGAGATAACGCGACAGGCCGCCGTCCGGCGACATCACCGATAGTGATCTTACGGCCATGGATACTATCCCCTTATTGTGCGGATCCGCCCGCGGAACGCGCGCCATCATCCCCTCCACGGAGGGTCAGATAGGAACGCGTTCCGGCGAAGGTAAGGTCCGATGACGCATTTGTAATGTCCGACACCCGGACTCGGGTATTGGCGCTTCTGGGGTGAGAATGAACGTTCATTCTCAAAATTTCAAGTGAGAAATCCTTGGAGCGCACTACGGAAAGCTCTCCCCGGACGCCGGATTGCCGACCAAGGCTTGCTAGCGCGCGACGTGCGCCGCTAATGGCCAGGCTTGATCATCGTTGGAGACACCTGAATGACGCGGTTCATTATCCGGGCCCTGATCGCCGCCCTGGGCCTCTGGTTGGCGTCGGAAATCGTGCCTGGCATCGCCGTGCCGGGCGGGTGGACGACCCTGCTGATCGCCGCCCTGTTGCTGGGTGTCGTCAACGCCGTGGTGCGGCCGGTGATCTTCGTGCTGACCCTGCCCCTGACCGTGGTGACACTGGGGCTGTTCCTGTTGGTGGTGAACGCCGCGATGCTCGGCTTGGTCGGCTGGCTGCTGAAGGGTTTCGTCGTCGATGGCCTGTGGGCCGGGATCCTGGGCTCGGTCGTGATCGGCGTCGTCAGCTGGCTGGGCCACCTGCTGATCGGGGATGGACGCGAGCGGGCCTAAACCAGCGCGCTCGCCGCCAGGTCGCGCCAGCCCCGCGCTTCCTTGCGGACCGAGGGCGGGGGACATCGATGATTCCAAGCTCCACTGGAGGTCTTGTCGGGTCGCGAGCCTTCCGTCAATCCGCCGCGCGGGGGTCTAGTCGCCTTGGCGCGCGGCTTTCTTGGGGTCTGCCTTGGGCGCTGGCGCCAGGCGCATGACCTCGGCCTGGTAGCGCTCATCGTCGCCGGCCGCCGCGAAGGGCAGGGCGTCGGTGATGGCGTCCAGCATCGGATTCAGCCACTGGTGTTCGACCTTGTGGAAGTCGCCCAGCACATAGTGCATCACCGCGTCCTTGTGGCCGGGATGGCCCACGCCGATGCGGCCGGGGCGGAAGGTGTCGCCCACCTGGCTGGTGATCGAGCGGACGCCGTTATTGCCCGCCGCCCCGCCGCCAGCCTTCATCCGAAACCGGCCCGGCGCCATGTCGATCTCGTCGTGGAAGACGATCACATCGGTCGGGGCCAGCTTGAAGAACTTCATCGCCTCGCCCACGGCGCGGCCACTCTCGTTGTAGAAGGTCTTGGGCTTGAGCAGCAGCAGCTTGACCGGGCCAGCTGGCGTGCCAACCTGACCCTCGCAGGCCAGTCCCTGGAAGCGCGAGCGCCACGGCGCCGTGCCCCATTTGCGGGCGATGGCGTCGATGGCCATGAACCCGACATTGTGCCGGTTCTTCTCGAATTTCGGTTCGGGATTGCCGAGACCGGCGAGGATCAGCATCGCGTAAGACCTAGACTGGACGTCGGAACGAAAAACGGGCGGGCCCTGAAAGCCCGCCCGTTCTCACGTATCAGATCGGAGACCCGACCAAAGCGGTTAGGCTTCGGTGGTGGTGTCGCCTTCACCCGATTGCGACGCGGCCGAGGCCTTCAGGGTGGCGATCACGAAGTCGCGGTCCTGGGCGGGGCGCACGCCATCCGGCAGCTTGACTTCCGAGATGCGGATGGTGTCGCCGATGTCGTGGTCGGCCAGGTCGATGACCAGTTCTTCCGGAATCTGGTCGGCCGGGCAGGCCAGCTCGACGGTGTGGCGGATGATTTCCAGCGAGCCGCCCTTTTTCAGGCCGACCGAGGTTTCGTGGTTCTTGAAATGCACAGGCACTTGGATCTTGACCAGCTGGTGCTCGCTGACCCGGAACAGGTCGAAATGCACCGGCTCGTCGGTGACCGGGTGGAACTGGATCGCCTTGGCGATGACCGACTGCTTCTCGTCGCCATATTGCAGGGTCACCAGGTGGCCCAGCAGCTTGCCAGTGTAGAGCGCCTTGCGGAATTCGTTCGACTTCACCGCGACGTTCACGGGTGCGGTCGTGCCGCCGTACAGGATGCCCGGAATCTTGCCGGCGCGGCGGGTTTCGCGCGAACCACCGGTGCCGGCGCGATCGCGAAGTTCGACGTTGTGAATGAGGTCGGCCATGTCGGGTCTTTCTGGAGTGCCGGATGCTCTCGGAGGCAAAGCCGCCGCACAGAACTGAATTGTCCCGCCCGGTCGACGTTTTTGGGGTCGCGCTCAGTACACAAAACGGCGGCCCGTGGCAACGGCCCCAAGTCCTTATCCCTTGCGGGAGAAGGTGGCTTCGCGGAGCGAGGTCGGATGAGGGGTCTCTCAAACGCCAAATGAAAAAGGGCCGCACGGTCTTGACCGGTGCGACCCCTCATCCGTCGGCCTTCGGCCGCCATCTTCTCCCGCAACGGGAGAAGGGAAAACTAGCTCTTCTTCTTGGCCGTGGCAGCCTTCTTGGCGACGGGCTTTTTCTTGGTCACCGCCGGCTCGGGTTTGGGCGGGGGCGGCGGCTCATAAGGCATGGCCGCGCCCGAGGCCTTGATCATGCAGGCGCCGGTGTCGATCAAGA
>JACMOF010000467.1 GCA_014378155.1 Caulobacter sp.
ACTGCGCGATCGTCTCCCCCACAGGGGGAGGTCCTACGCGCCCCCCATGTCCTGCGAAAACCGGATGCGGTTGCCGGACGGGTCGTGCACCGTCAGCACGTCGCCCCAGGGCTCGCGCACGATCCCAGGACGGCCATCGCCGTACATCTTGTCCTGAGTTCCTTGTGCTGGGCATGGACGCCCAGCATGGGCGCACAGACGGTTGCGCCGGGGCTGGCGTCGCCATAGTGCTCGGACAGATGCAGGGTCATTCCGGTGCGCGACACGCCCATGTACAGCGGCATGTCGGCTTCGAACCGGTGCTCGAAATCGACCGAAAAGCCCAGGAAGTCGCAATAGAACTCGCGGGCCTTGGCCTGATCGATGGTTGGCATGAGATCCTCTTCGACTCGGCGATCCCTCATCGGTGCTCGCATTGCCGACCTGGTCGCCAATCAAAAGGGATCCGCTGACAGCAAGATCGATGCTTTCACCCTTCCCGAAGGATGCGAGCGGCAGGCAGCATCAGCCTGGGCGCAGATTAAGGCGAGAGGCGGCATGGGGTCAATCGCGCTGTCCTTGACGCCGCCGCCGACAACCGCTCTCCTCAAACAAACGTTTGGGAGAAACGCGCATGGCCTATCAACCCTTCGACCTGACCGGCAAGGTCGCCTTGGTCACCGGCGGCAATCGCGGCATCGGGCTGGGCATGGCCAGCGCCCTGGCCCAGGCGGGATCCGACATCGTGATCTGGGGCAGCAATGCCGAGCGCAACCAGGCCGCCGAGGCTAAGTTGCTCGAGCACGGCGTTCGGGTGAAGGCCCAGACGGTGGATGTCAGCCAGGAAGACCAGGTCCGCGAGGGCATGGAGGAAGCCGTGGCCGCCATGGGCCGGCTCGACAGCGTGATCGCCAATGCCGGGGTCGGCTATGGCGCGCCCAGCTTTATCGAGATGAAGACCGAGACCTACCGCAAGACCCTGGCCGTGAACCTCGACGGGGTGTTTTTCACCTTCCGCGAGGCCTGCCGCCACATGGCAGAGCGGGCGAAATCGGGCGATCCTGGCGGCTCCATCGTCGGGGTGGCCTCGCTGGCCGCCATCGAGGGCGCGGCCCGCAACCAGGCCTATGCCGCCACCAAGGGCGGGGTGATCTCGATGATGAAGTCGGTGGCCGTCGAGCACGCCCGCTACGGGGTGCGGGCCAACGCCATCCTGCCCGGCTGGATCGCCACCGACATGACCCAAGGCGCGCAGGACAATCCCGCCTTCGCCGAAAAGGTCATTCCCCGGGTGCCCGCCCGGCGCTGGGGCCAACCGGCGGACTTCGGCGGCATCGCCGTCTATCTGGCCTCGGACGCTTCGAGCTACCACTCGGGCGACACCTTCGTGATCGACGGGGCCTATTCCATCTTCTAAGGAAAACTGGACGGTGCGGTCCATAAAATATCCTTATAAATAAGGCACTTGCGAAAATTTAGGGCTGTGGGAAGCTTCTCTCGTCGGCAGATCGAGCATCAGACTTGGGCGTCGGCGGGAGGAAACGAGAAATGACCCCGCAAGACGTCGTGGCCCTGGCGCCGCCCAGAGGCATGCTGGCCCTGATCGCCATGATCCTGACCTCGATGGCCGCCTGCTTTTGGACGTCGGAAGCCGAGGCGCAGCCGGACGTCCTGCGGCGGGACTAGACGAAACCGCGACTGACCTCGCGGCACGCTTGCCGTCACGACCCCAGCGCCCATCCTCCGAAAAAACAGGAGGATTCTGATGACCTTGCACACCCCGCTGTGCGACCTGCTCGGCGTCGAGCATCCGATCCTGCTGGCTGGCATGGGCGGGGTTTCCTACGCCCCGCTGGCGGCGGCCGTCTCCAACGCCGGCGGATACGGCGTGCTCGGCATGGCCGGGACCACGCCCGAGTTCATCCGCGAGCAGATGCGCGAGGTCCGCGCCCTGACCGACAAGCCGTTCGGCGTCGACCTGCTGGCCGCCACCCCCGACGCCCTGACCGACGCCGTTGAGGTCATCATCGCCGGCGGGGCCTCATCCTTCATCGCCGGACTTGGGGTGCCCCTCCCGATCATCGCCCGGCTGAAGGCGGCGGGTCTGAAGGTGATGGTGGTTTGCGGGGCGGTGAAACATGCGGTCAAGGCCGAGCAGGCCGGCTGCGACGCGGTGATCTGCCAAGGCGGCGAGGGCGGGGGCCACACCGGCCTCGTGGGGACCCTGCCGCTGGTCGCCCAGGCGGTGGACGCCGTTGAGATTCCGGTGGTGGCGGCGGGCGGCATTTTCGATGGCCGTGGCCTGGCCGCCGCGCTGGCCCTAGGGGCGCAGGGCGTCTGGATGGGCACCCGGTTCATCGCCTCCGCCGAGGCGCACGCCGGCGATCTCTACCGTCAGGCGGTGCTGGAAGCGGCGGACGAGGACACCGTCCGTACCCGGTCCTATTCCGGCAAGCCGATGAGGGTGCGCAAGAATGCCTGGGTCGAGGACTGGGAAGCGCGGCCCGGCGATATCCAGGCCTTTCCGCGCCAGGCCATGGTCAGCATCCAGGCCGGGGCCTTGGGCGGCATAGCCGGTCAGATCGAGGGACTCGACGCCGACAAGTCCTGCTTCGCCATGGGGCAGAGCGCAGGCGGCATCCGCGAGGTCTTGCCGGCAGGCGAGATCGTGCGGCGGGTGATGGCCGAGGCGGAGGCGACGATCGGGCGGGTGGCGGGATTGAGATCCTGATCCTTCTCTCCTTGCGGGAGTAAGGTGTCGGCGCAGCCGACGGATGAGGGGTCGAAGACCGGATCAGCTGCGCACGGCGGTGGATAGGACGGCGCGACCCCTCATCCGACCCGCTTCGCGGCCCACCTTCTTCGGCAAGGGGAGAAGGATTAAACCTTCACTTCCGGCAGCAGCCGCTGGAAATGCGCCTCGACCTGGCCGTGGCACTCACAGGCCCGACGTTCCAGCTTGGCGCGGTCGAGGATCTCGATCTTGCCGCGGCCGGTGCGGATCAAGCCTTCATCCTGCAGGGCCTTGGCCACGGCGGTGACGGTGGTGCGTTGCACGCCCAGCATGTCGGCCAGGGTTTCCTGGGTCAGGCGGATCGTCGACTGGTTGGCCCGGTCGTGGGTCGACAACAGCCAGCGGCACATGCGCTGGTCGATGCTATGCAGGGCGTTGCAGGCCGAGGACTGCATCATCTGAGCCAACAGCACGTCGGCATAGCGCGAAAACAGGTCGTGCAAGGCGGGCGAGCGGATCTTGGCCTCCTCCAGCCGCACGGTCGGGATCGCTATCGCAGCGCCCGGAATGCGGATGATGGCGCGTCCGTAGGCGGGCTTGAAGCCGGCGCTGACGATGCCGCCGATCGCCCCTTCGCGACCGATGGAGGCGACCTCGATCTCGTCGCCGTCGCGGGTGACCACCAACAGCGAGGCCATGGTCGAATAGCAGGGAAAGATCGTCGTATGAATGTCCTCGCCCGCCTCGAACAGAACCGCGCCGGCAGTCAAGCTCATCGACTTCAGGCACGGGGCCAGTTGCGCCAGGTCGCTAGGACGCAGGGCGGCCAGCAACCGGGTGCCTTCACAGCCGGCCAGCAGGCTGGTTTGACCCAAGGTGGTGAGTTCGGCGGTGTCGGCCATGGCGCTCCCCTTTGATTGCCCAGGAGGACAGTCAAACTTTCGCGCATAAGAAGCGCGCGGCGGCGCAATGGGTTTCCTGCCCACTGGTTTCCGGTCGACGAACGCGGGTTTCTCGGTCACGCTTCCGGTCGCCTGACAGCGGGTTCTCGGGGGAGATGACACCATGCGCGATCGCGCCATTATCCGGCATCGGCTCAGCCAGTACAGCGCCCTGTGGCTGGGCGCCTTCCTGTTGGTCTTGATCATCGCGGCGGCGACCAGTCTGGTGGCCGGACTGAATCTCGTGGACGTCGCCGACCTGGTGTTGCCTGTCGGTTTCCTGCTGCTGGGCGGTGCGATGCTCTATGGGGTCGGGGCCACGGCGGTGTCGCGCGCGGCCCTGCCGACCAAGACCCTGGTGGTCGCTCTGGGCCTGTTGCTGGTGCTGCCCCTGCTGTGGGCGCCGGTGCTGGCGGTTCTGGTGGTGGCGGCGATCGGCGGGGTGGTGATCGAGTATTCGATGGCCTACGCGCAATTCCGCATCGTCGTCAGCCAGATCATCTATCCGCTGATCGCGCTATTCACCGACAGCCCTTTGGCCGGCGCTGTCTGGGCGATGTTCCAGGTAGCGGCCTCGGTGGTGGGCTTCCTGGCGTCGGCGGCCCAGGTAATCAAGACACTGCGAGGGCTGCTGTTCGGCGGCGGCAGCGACGAGGGTACGGAGGGCGAAGCGGCCTGAACATTCCTCGTTTCTCATTCCGGATCTGCGGCCCTTCGGGCCTTGTCCGGGATGACAACGGAAGGGAAATCAGCTCAGCAGCGTTGGATGCAGCAGTTCGCCGGTGTCGTCCTGCAGATGCATCTGGACGGGGAGGCCCAAGCCGGTGGCCTGTTCGGCCAGGCTGCGGGCTGCGGTCTCGGCCTGAAGCCGCGTCGAATAGGCGCCGACCCGAAGTTGATCGCCGATGATCGCCCAGGTCTCTCCGACGCGAACCACGCCGTAATGCACTTCAGTCATGTCGACCTCCCTGCGGTGCGTTCCCCCACTTATCCACAGGGTCGCTCCGATCCGTGGCGTTCGCAAGGCCTGTGTGAGTCGTGATTTGGCCACGCGGTTCACTCAACGCGCGTGTGACGGTGACAAAGCCGCCGGCGATGAGGATAGTGCGGCCATGAACCGTCCGTTGATTTCCGCGCTCCTGGCGCTCGCCATGCTGGCCCCGGAGGGTGCGGTCCTGGCCCAAGACCGCGGCGCGGTCGAGCGTCAACGTTTGCTGGACCTGGCCTTCACCATCGGCGAGAGCCACGCCCTGCGGCAGGTCTGCGAAGGAGTCGGCGATCAATATTGGCGGTCTCGGATGATGCGGCTGACGCAGGTGGAAAAGGCCGACCAGGCCTTTGACGCCCAATTGCGCGACAAGTTCAACACCGGCTTCGCCGCGCGTCAGGGCCAGTTCGTCGAATGCGACGACGCCAGCCGCCAGGCCGAGCATACCGTGGCCCGCAAGGGCCAGGCGCTCTCGACCCGGTTGGCCCAGTCGATGCGGAACGCATCCGCCAGCGCTCCGGCGCCGGATTCCGTGGCGGACGACGGAGCGGCGCGCTAGTCTCCCTCCAACGGTTGTGGGAGGGCTTGTCGTGATGTCATTCATCGTGCCGCTGGTGCTGGTGGTCCTGGCCATCTTCCTGGTGATCAATGTGATCAAGATCGTGCCGCAGGGGCGCGAGTTCACCGTCGAGCGGTTCGGACGCTACACCCGAACCCTCAAGCCCGGCATCAGCATCCTGACCCCCTTCGCCGAGACCATCGGCCGGCGGGTCAACATGATGGAGCAGGTGCTCGACGTTCCCCAGCAGGAGGTCATCACCAAGGACAATGTCTCGGTGAAGGTCGACGGCATCGTGTTCATCCAGGTGATGGACGCGTCCCAGGCCGCCTACCGCGTCGACAACCTGATGTACGCCATCACCCAGCTGGCCCAGACCAACCTGCGCACCGTGGTCGGCTCGATGGAGCTGGACGAGGTGCTGAGCCAGCGCGACCAGATCAACACCCGGCTGCTGACCACCATCGACCACGCCACCGGCCCTTGGGGCGTCAAGGTCACCCGGATCGAGATCAAGGACCTGACACCGCCGCCGGACATCACCAACGCCATGGCCCGCCAGATGAAGGCCGAGCGCGAGAAACGGGCGGTGATCACCGAGGCCGAGGGCGAAAAGCAGTCGCAGATCGCCCGCGCCGAGGGTCAGAAGCAGTCGGCCATCCTGCAGGCCGAGGGCCGTCGCGAGGCCGCCTTCCGCGACGCCGAGGCCCGCGAGCGGGAAGCCGAGGCCGAGGCCAAGGCGACGGCCTTCGTGTCCGAAGCCATCGCCAAGGGCGACGTCAACGCCATCAACTACTTCATCGCCCAGAAATATGTCGAGGCCTTCGGCGAGCTGGCCAAGTCGCCCAACGCCAAGACCGTGATCGTGCCGGCCGACTTCGCCGGGCTGACCGGCACGGTGGCGGGCGTGGCCGAGCTGCTGAAGACCCTGGGCGGCAGCGACGCGGCGCGCACCGTCGTGCCGCCGACGCCCAAGCGCGGAGTCTGAGCCCATGCACGGCCTGATGCTGTTCTATGCGACGCATCCGTTCTGGGTCTGGCTGGCGGTGGGCGCGATCTTCCTGGCGGTCGAGGTGGCCACCGGCACCGGCTGGCTGTTGTGGCCCGCCGCCAGCGCTGGCCTGGTCGGGCTGCTGACCCTGGCCGTCTCGCCCGGTCCGCCGATCGAGATCGCCCTGTTCGCGGCCCTGACCATCGCCACAACCTATCTGGCGAGGCGCTTTCTGCAGCCGGTGCTGGAAGGCCCCCAGCATCCCGACCTCAACGACCCGACCCTGCGGCTGATCGGCCGCGACTGCGAGGTGGTCGCGGCGTTCGAGCACGGCCGCGGCCGGGTGTTCGCCGACGGCAAGGAATGGGCCGCCGTAGTCCAGGACGGCCTGCCGCCAGCGACGGGTCAGCGGGTCATGGTCGTCGGCATTGACGGGTCGGTCCTGACAGTAAGGTGACGGAATCTTCCTTCTTCCCTTGCGGGAGAAGGAGAAACCCCTACCCGCCGGCCTTCATCGCGTCCCACGAGCGGGTGGGGCTGGTCTGGCCGACGGCGGCGCGGAGCCAGGCGAGGTTGTTGTCCACCAGTTCCGGCGGCAGGTCCTGGCGGGCCAGGCGCCCGGCCTCGTCCAGCCGGCCTTGCAAGCCGACGACCAGGGCCAGGTTCTGGCGCACCTGGATGGTGGCGGTGGGCAGGGCCGAGGCCCGGCGCAGCATGGCTTCGGCGCCGGTCAGGTCGCCGCCCTGGGCCAGGTGCATGGCCAGGTTGGCCAGGGCCGCAGCCTCGGCCGGGGCCAGGGCCACGGCCTGGCGGTGAGCCGCCATGGCCTCGTCGTCGCGCTTGGCCTGCTCATAGGCCACGCCGAGCAGGGATTGGGGGCGCCAGTCGCGCGGCTGCAGGACGGCGGCCCTGCGAGCCGGGTCGATGGCGTAGAAGCCCTGGCCGCGCTCGATATTGGCCCGGGCCAGTTCCATCAGGGCGTCGTAATTGTCCGGTGCGCCGATCAGCACGCGGCTGGCCGCATCGGCCGCCTCGTCGTAGCGGCCCAGCGCGCGCAACGCCTGGGACAGGCCCACGCCGGCCTCCAGGTCGCGGCCGTCCCGCTCCAGTTCGTTCGACCAGAAGGCCGCGCGGCTCAGGGGATCGGCGCGGCGCATCTCGAGCCGCTGTTCAGGGCTGGCCTTGCGCGGCGGCGACGCGGCGGCGGCCGTCGCGGCGCCGAGCGCCGGCTTGTCGGCGGCATGGGCCATCGCGCCCATCAGCAGGCTCGATGCCAGGAGGGGGGCGAGAACGGTTGCGAGGAGCGCGCGCTTGCGACACATGAAGACAGATCTCCCGACGGTTCGCGCATCCTCGCGCGCGGCCCTCAAGGAATCGTTAAGCATAAGTCTTCACCTTCAAGGCGCGCCCATGTCGGAACCGATCATCGCCCCCTCGCAACGCTCCGCCGGGGACGGGGCGGCGACGCCGATTCACTGCCTGTACGAGTCCGAGCTGGCGGCCTTCGTCGAGGCCCGGCCCAGTTTCGTCAAAGGCTACGTAGCGCTGGAGGACTTCAAGGCCAGCGCCGGCCAGGTGCTGATTTTGCCGACGCCGCAAGGGGTTGTGGACCGCGTGCTGCTGGGCCTGGGGGAAAAGGGCAAGGCCGACGCCATGCTGTTTCGCGCCTTGCCGGGCAAGCTGCCGGGCGGGGACTACCGGCTGTCGTCCGTCCCCGACGGTCTGGACGCCGGTCAGATCGCCCTGGCCTTCGCGCTCGGCAGCTACAGGTTCGATCGCTACAAGCCGCGCGCCGGTGAAACCCCGCGACGACTGGTCGCGGATGACGGCGTCGATCTTGCCGAAATCCGCGCCGTGGCCCATGCCTGCGCCCTGGCCCGCGACATGGTCAACACCCCGGCCAACGACCTGGGCCCACTGCAGATCGAGACCATCGCCCGCGAGATCGCCGAGCACCATGGGGCGACCATCGCGGTGGTGACCGGCGATGACCTGCTGGAACAGAACTATCCCGCCATCCACGCCGTGGGCCGCGCCGCCGTGCCGGCGCGCGCGCCCCGGATGATCGAGATCAGCTGGGGCGACGCGGCCCACCCTCGCGTCGCGATCGTGGGAAAGGGCGTGGTGTTCGACACCGGCGGCCTGGACATCAAGCCGTCGAGCGGCATGCGCAACATGAAGAAGGACATGGGCGGCGCCGCGCACGCCCTGGCGCTTGCCCGAATGGTGATGGCCGCCGGCCTGCCGATGGCGCTGAGCGTGCTAATCCCGGTGGTCGAGAACGCCATCGCCGGCGACGCCATGCGGCCGGGCGACGTGCTGGCCACCCGCGCGGGGTTGAGCGTGGAGGTGGGCAATACCGACGCCGAGGGTCGCCTGATCCTGGCCGACGCCCTGACGCGGGCGGCCGAGCTGGAGCCGGTGTTGACGATCGATCTCGCCACCCTGACCGGCGCCGCCCGCGCGGCGCTCGGTCCGCAGGTGATCCCCTTCTACACCCCAGACGATGACCTGGCCCTGGAGATCGAGGAGGGCGCGCGCAACGCCGTCGATCCCGTCTGGCGCATGCCGCTGTGGGACGGCTATCGCGAGGCGGTCGAGAGCGACATCGCCAACCTGAAGAACGACCCCGACGCCTGGGCCCAGGCCGGCTCGATCACCGCCGCCCTGTTTCTTCAGGCTTTCGCGCCGACGACCGGGGCTTGGGTGCATTTCGACATCTTCGCCTGGAACCCCAAGGCCCGGCCCGGCTACGCGGCCGGCGGCGAGGCTCAGGTGATCCGCGGGCTGTATGGCATGCTGAAGTCGCGTTTTCCGAAGGCTTCGGCATGAGCGACCCGCGCCTCACCCTGGCTCGCCCGGACTTGGCCGACCTCGACCTGCAGGGCCTGGTCGCCGCCGAACGCTACGTGGCGCCCAAGCCGCGCCAGGTCGCCATGCCGACCGCCGCCCTGCGGAAGGCTGCCCATCCGATGGCCGAGCAGTGGGACCAACTGCTGTTCGGCGAGCACTTCCGGGTGCTGGAGATCAAGGACGGCTTCGCCTGGGGCCAGGCGGCGCGCGACGGCTATGTCGGTTTCGTCGCCGAGGCCGACCTGGCGGCCCTGGGCGCTCCGGCCACCCACCAGGTGGCGGTCCCGCGCACCTATGCCTTCGCCGAGCCGAACATCAAGTCACGGCCGGCGGGCCTCTATTCGCTCAACGCCCTGACCGCCATCGAGGCTACCGAAGGCCGGTTCGCCAAGGGTGAGGGCACGGGCTGGTTCATCGCCGCCCATCTGGCGCCGATCGGCGTGGCCCTGACCGACCATGTGGCGGTGGCGGAAGGCTATCTCGGCGCGCCCTACCAGTGGGGCGGTCGCGAATCGCTGGGTCTGGACTGTTCGGGCCTCGTCCAGCAGGCCCTGGCGGCCTGTGGCCGGGCGGTCCCGCGCGACACCGACCTGCAACGGGCCTTCTTCAAGCCGATCGCGGCCGAGGATCGTCGGCGCGGCGATCTGGTGTTCTGGAAAGGCCATGTGGCCATCCTGTTGGACGCAGACACCCTCCTCCACGCCAACGCCCACCACATGGCCGTGGCCGTCGAGCCTCTGGCCGAGGCCATCACCCGGATCGAAGCTGCGGGAAGCGGGCCGGTGACGGGGTGGAGGAGACCTTAGGCGCGGGACGCCCCCTCCGGCCCTTCGTGCCACCTCCCCCGCTTCGCAGGGGAGGAGAAATCCGAGCGTCCTCCCTTGCGAAGCGGGGGGAGGTGGCGCGCGGCGAAGCTGTGTGACGGAGGGGGCGTCCCTACAGGCCTACTTCGGCCACTGCGCCAGCCAGTCGGCCAGCGATTGGGGGGTCATGTGGCGGGCGTCTGTGAGGGCGAACAGGGCGTCGGGATTGACCAGCTTGCCCTTGGTGTCGACCACCAGGAAGGTCGGCACGCCGTTCAGCTTGTCGATGCCGTAGCGGGCCGGGATCTGCATGTTGTGGTCGTAGCGGCCGACGTTCACGGCCACGACCTCGTAATGCTTATCGACGAAGGCCTTCAGGTCGGGCTGTTCGATCATGCCGGCGAACACCCGGCAGTCGCCGCACCAGTTGCCGCCCAGGTCGATCAGCACCAGCTTGTGCTTGGCCTTGGCGGTCTTGATCGCCTTGGCGACATCGGCCTCGGCGTCGGCCTTCTCGTCATAGGGATAGGGCAGGGGGGTGGGCAACTCGGCCAGCGACTGCAGTTTCACGGTCGGGGCCTTGGCGGCCTGGGCGCTGATCGGCGCGGCGAGGACCAGGGCGGCGAGGGCGAACACCCGTACAAAGGAGGGGCGAGCGAACTTGGCGAGCGTCATGGGCGAGCGGATCCGGTGAAGCTGTAGGATCCGTTACCCTACTCACAAAATAGGAAAAGCCGGCAAGGCAGGTTTGCTGACGACGTTGCGACGGCGCCTGCAAGACAGGCGCCCTGGCAAGACCCGCAAACAAAAAGGCCGTGGGCGAACCCACGGCCTTGGATGCTTGTCGCGAAAGCGCCGGCCTATTTGACAGGCGCGGTCGTGGCCTTGTCGGCGGACGGCGACGGGGTCGTCGGAGCGCCCGGAGCCGCCGGAGCGCCGCCCGACACGGCCGTGCCGGCGGCGGGCGCCGCGGCAGCCGGAGCCCCGGCGGCAGGCAGGGCCGGACCGGCCGGCTTGGGGGCGGGCACGGGCAGGGTCGAGCCCAGGCTGTGCAGATAGGAAATCACCGCGATCCGGTCTTCCTGCTTCTTCAGGCCGACAAACGACATCTTGGTGCCCGAGATGTACTTGCCCGGACCCTTCAGGAACTGGTCGAGGTGGTCGTAGTCCCAGACCGGGTTCTTGGCGCCGAACTCGACCATGCTGGCCGAATAGGCCATGCCGGGGTGCGCGCCCGGCTTGCGGCCCACCACGCCGTACAGGTCGGGACCGACGATGGTCGCGCCGCCCTGGGCGAAGCTGTGACAGGAGGTGCACTTGGCGGTCACCGCCTGGCCGGCCGCGATATTGGCCGAAACCAGCAGGACGCTACCCCAGTCAGGCGCGACCTCGGCGGCGGGACCGCCGGCTTCGGCTTCTTCAGCCACCGCGATCTCATAGCCCGGCTTCTCGATTTCGTGCTTGGCGAAAACGATGTCCGACGCTTCCTTGAGACCGAAAATGACCAGGCCGGTCAGCAGTACGCCGCCAGCGATCTTGTTGAACGTCAGGTCGCTCATCTAAAGCCTTACCAGCCTCTTGGGGGCCGTCTGACGACAGGCCCGAGTTCGCGCCCGGAGGTTCCCCCGTACGCTCCATGTTGCGCTCGCGTCTCTTACACGCTACCGCCCCAGGCGCAACCGGCCAGCAACGGTTTTGCCCAGCATCGGCGTTTCCATGAACCCCATCGTCGTCATTCCGGCCCGCATGGCGGCCACCCGCCTGCCCAACAAGCCCCTGGCCGACATCGGCGGCGTATCGATGATCGTGCGGGTTCTGCGTCAAGCCCAGGCGGCGGGAATCGGTCCGGTGGTCGTGGCGGCGGGCGATATTGCGATCCTCGAGGCTGTCCAGGCGGCGGGCGGCCAAGCCGTTCTGACCGACCCGAACCTGGCTTCGGGCTCCGACCGCATCCTGGCGGCGCTGGACGTGCTGGATCCCGACGGCGCCCACGACGTGGTGATCAACCTGCAAGGCGACATGCCGTTCGTGCAGCCCTCGATGCTGGCCGCCTGCGCCGACCTGCTGGGCGCCTATCCCGATTGCGACATCGCCACGGTCGTCGCACCGGAGGCCTCGCCGCAGGACCGAAGCAATCCCGACGTGGTCAAGGCCGTTCTGGCCATGGAACATGACGGCTTTTCCGGCCGGGCCCTCTATTTCACCCGCTCCACCCTCTATGGCGACGCGCCGATCTGGCGACACATCGGCATCTATGGCTATCGCCGCGCCGCCTTGCAGGCCTTCAACGCCGCCCCGGCCTCGCCGCTGGAGAAGCGCGAGAAGCTGGAGCAACTGCGGGCCATGGAGCTGGGCCTCGCGCTGCACGCCGCCGTGGCGCCCGAGGCTCCGATCTCCGTCGACAACCCTTCCGACCTCGATGCGGCGCGCCAGTTCGCCCTGACCCTGCACGCCGGGAACCACCCATGAGCCTCCTCAAGAAGATCGCCTTCCAGGGCGAGCCCGGCGCCAACAGCCACGAGGCCTGCCGCACCTATTTCCCCGACTACGAGGCCGTGCCCTGCGCCACCTTCGAGGAGGCGTTCGAGGCCATCAAGACCGGCGCCTGCCAGCTGGGTATGATCCCGATCGAGAACTCGATCGCCGGCCGCGTGGCCGACGTCCACCATCTGCTGCCCGCTTCGGGCCTGAAGATCATCGGCGAGCGTTTCAAGCCGATCCGCTTCCAGCTGATGGCCAATAAGGGCGTGACGCTGGAGACCGTGACGACCGCCTGCTCGATGCCGATCGCGCTCAGCCAGTGCCGCCACAGCCTCAAGAAGCTGGGCCTGGCCCATGAGAGCGCCGGCGACACGGCCGGCGCCGCCAAGGCCCTGGCCCTCAAGCCCGACCCGACCCGAGCCGCCGTCGCGCCCGCCCTGGCCGCCGAAATCTATGGCCTCGACATCCTGGCCCGCGACATCGAGGACGAACGCAACAACACTACGCGATTCCTGGTGATGACGGCGGAGAAGGCCCCGGAGGCGCCGGCCTTCACCCACCGCTGCGTGACCAGCTTCGTGTTCAAGGTGCGCAACCTGCCGGCCGCGCTCTACAAGGTGCTGGGCGGCTTTGCGACCAACGGCGTCAACATGACCAAGCTGGAAAGCTACATGGAGGGCGGCGCCTTCACGGCGACCTTCTTCTATGCCGAAGTCGATGGCCGGCCCGAGGATCGCTCGCTGGCCCTGGCCTTCGATGAGCTGAAGTTCTTCTCGGACAAGTTCGAAATCCTGGGCGTATACCCAGCCGATCCGTTCCGGGATCGGGTTTAAGCGCCGTGCGTCCTTCGAGGCTCGCTCCGCGGGCGCCTCAGGATGAGGAACGCTGTTGCTGAATTCCTCATCCTGAGGTGCGAGGCGCAGCCGAGCCTCGAAGGACGCACCGTCCCTGCCGTCGCGGCAAGCTTCGCTATTGGGCAATCGGCGCCTAACCTCACGAAAACGATCCTGGGAGGGACGCTATGCATACGATGATCGCGCCAGTGATGGCGCTGGTGGCTTGGTCGCTGCTGATCTGGCTGTGGATGTATGTCCGCCGCCTACCGGCGATGAGCAAGGCGGGGCTCAAGCCGCAGGACGCGGCATTTCCAGGCAGTCTCGACCTCCTGCCCGCCGGGGTTCGGCAGGCGGCCAACAACTACAACCACCTGATGGAGCAGCCGACCATCTTCTACGCCGCCGCCCTGGCCATCCAGGTGGCGGGCCACGCCGACGGCTGGGCGCTGCGTCTGGCCTGGCTCTATGTGGCGCTGCGGGTGGTTCATAGCTTGGTCCAGGTCAGCGCCAATGTCGTGGCGCTGCGGTTCCTGGCCTTCTCGCTGTCGACGATCACCCTGGCGGTGATGGTGGTGCGGGAGCTGGTCAGGGTGTTCGGCGGCTGAATGGGACAAGGTCCTCCCCCTGTGGGGAGGCGATCGCGAAGGCGATCGGTGGGGGAGTTTTAGGCTCTTGCGATCCAGGGCGCGGACACTGTCCGGATCCTCCCCCTCCGGCGCCTTCGCCGACACCTGCCCCACAGGGGCAGGACTTAGTCCTCCGCCCACGCCTTGATCAGTTGGTGGGCGATCGCCAGCGGCGGCGGGGCGAAGAAGCCCTCCATCTCGCCCCTGATCAGGGCCTTGGCCTCGTCCTTGGTGAACCACTTGACCGCTTCCAGCTCGGTCTGGTCGGGGGCGGCCTGGTCGCTGTCGACGTCGGCCATCAGGCCCATCATCAGCGACGACGGCCAGGGCCAGGGCTGGCTGGAGTGGTAGCGAACGGCGGTTGCGGTCAGGCCCGCCTCTTCCTTTAGCTCGCGGGCGCAGCCTTCCTCGATCGTCTCGCCGGGCTCGATGAAGCCGGCCAGGGCGGAATACATGCCGGCCGGCCAGGCGGCCTGGCGACCCAGGAGGCATTTGCCGTCGTGCAGGGCCAGCATGATCGCCACCGGGTCGGTGCGCGGGAAGTGCTCGGTGTGGCAGGCCGGGCAGAGCCGCTTCCAGCCGCCATCGGTGACGGCGGTCTCCTGGCCGCAGGCGCTGCACCACCGGTGCTTGCGACGCCATTCGAACATCGACTTGGCGGTGGCCAATATGCCGGCGTCGGGCGGCGGCAGCATCGGGGCGACGCCCCGCAGCTCCTCGAACCGGCCCAGGCCCTGCAGCGGGCCCTCGACGGGATCGGCCGAGCCTTCGAGATCCACCGCGAACACCGCGATGTCCTTCCACAGCCCCATGAACAGCAGCCGCTCGGGCGTGCCGGCCAAGTCCTTGGCCATGTCGGCCCGCAGATAGGCGATCTGGACGCTGGCCGGCTTGTCCTCGCCATCCTTGTCTTGGGACGCAGGCGCGTCCTCGACCAGCGGCTTGCCATTCCAGAGAGCCACGGCCAGCGAATGCGGATCGTCGGCCTTCTCGGCCAGCCACGACTCGTCGCCGCGCCGCTCGCCAGCGCGGTCCAGCGGGTTGCCGGCGAAGATGTTGGTGATGATCGAAAGAGCCATGGCCTTTCTGTAGCATCCGCGACGAAGAGTCGTCACGGCCCGGCGCTTGATGTCTTGCATCCTTCTCGACGAGTCGCGATATAGGCCTCGGAGATCGGCGACGGGCGAAGCGCTCGCCAATCTGGTCAGGGCCGAGAGGCAGCAGCCACAACGAGTTAACCTTCGGGTCGGCTGTCGGTCTCCACCTTCCCCCTGAAATCTGACAGCATCTGGCCTGCAAGCGCGGGCCGAGCCTTTTGCTGCGCCTCTCCGCGCTCTACAGTCGAGACATGGCCGACCACGACGACCTCACCGATTCCGCGCCGCCGTGGGATGAAGCTCCCCCTGGGGCAGAGCACGAGCGCGACGCGAACACCGCCGACATCTTCGGGGCCGCGCCCATCGCCGCGCCCGTGGCGACGCTTCCGGCTGTAGCGGCGCTTCCGGCTGTGGCGGCGCCCGCCGTCACACCCATGACTTCCCAGGCGTCCGATCCCGCCGCCGCCTACACCGTGCTGGCCCGCAAGTACCGGCCGCGCACCTTCGAGGATTTGATCGGCCAGGAGGCGATGGTCCGCACCCTGGCCAACGCCTTCTCCACCGGGCGCATCGCCCACGCTTTCATGCTCACCGGCGTGCGGGGGGGGGGCAAGACCACCACCGCCCGCCTGCTGGCCCGGGCCCTCAACTACGAGACCGACACCGTGCACCAGCCCTCGGTCGACCTGACCGTCGAGGGCCGGCACTGCAAGTCGATCATCGAGGGCCGGCACATGGACGTGCTGGAGCTCGACGCCGCGTCCCGCACCAAGGTCGACGAGATGCGCGAGCTGCTGGACGGGGTGCGCTACGCCCCGGTCGAGGCGCGCTACAAGGTCTATATCATCGACGAAGTGCACATGCTGTCGACGGCGGCGTTCAACGCCCTGCTGAAGACGCTGGAAGAGCCGCCGCCGCACGCCAAGTTCATCTTCGCGACCACCGAGATCCGCAAGGTGCCGGTGACCATCCTGTCGCGCACCCAGCGCTTCGACCTGCGCCGGGTCGAGCCCGACGTGCTGGTCAAGCACTTCGCCAAGATCGCCGCCAATGAGGGCGCCAAGGTCGAGGAAGACGGCCTGGCCTTGATCGCCCGCGCCGCCGAGGGTTCGGTGCGCGACGGCCTCTCGCTGCTGGACCAGGCCATCGTTCAAGGCGAGCGCGGCTCCACCGTCACCGCCGCCGTGGTCCGCGACATGCTGGGCCTGGCCGACCGCGGCCAGACCATCGCCCTGTTCGAGAACGTGATGAGCGGCAAGCCCGGCGACTCCCTGGCCGGCTTCCGCGCCCTGTGGGGCTTCGGGGCCGATCCGGCGGTGGTCATGCTCGACCTGCTGGACCATTGCCACGGCGCCTCGGTGGCCAAGGCCCTGGGGCCGGACGCCCTGACCCTGCCCAAGGAACAGGCGGCCCGCCTGACCGCGATCGGGGCCCAGACCTCGGCCGGGACCCTGTCGCGGCTGTGGCAGATGCTGCTCAAGGCCCATGACGAGGTGCGCCGCGCGCCCGATGCCCGGGCCGCCGCAGAGATGGCGCTGATCCGACTGTGCTATGCCGCCGACCTGCCGGGCCCGGAAGAGGCGTTGAAGGCTCTGCGCGACGGCCTGCCCGCTGGTGGCGGTCCTAGCGGCGGCGGCGGCGGCTCGGTCGGCGGCGGCGGGAATGGCGGCGCGGTCAGCGCTCAGCCCCGGATGATGGCCGCGCCGGCCGCCTCGGCTCTTCCGGTGTTGTCGTCCTTCGACGACGTGGTGAAGCTGATCGCCGAGAAACGCGACATCGGCCTGCGGCTGGATGTCGAGCAATATGTCCGTCCGATCAGCTTCCGGCCCGGGGCGATCACCTTCGAACCCGCCCCCGGCGCGCCCGGCAACCTGGCCGGCCGGCTGGTGCGGGCGCTCAAGGAATGGACCGGCCAGCCCTGGCTGGTGGCGGCCGAGGGCGGCGGCGGGGCCGAGAGCCTGATCGAACGCCAAAAGCGCGAAGACCGCGAGGAATTGGCCTCAATCAAGTCCGACCCGTTCGTGGCCTCGGTGTTCAGCGCCTTCCCCGGCGCCGAGATCGTCGAGATCCGCAAGATCCTGACGCCCGAGGCGCCGCCGATCGAGCCGGACGAGCTGGAAGAATAGAAATCTCCCTTCCCCCTTGATGGGGGAAGGGTCGGGGATGGGGGTGAAAGCGTTTCAGGATGTGGCCCTGCCGCGCCAAGGCCCGCCGACGCTGTCACCCCCACCACCAGCCCCTCCCCCATCAAGGGGGAGGGGGGCATAAGAGCGGAGCCTAGACCCATGAAAGACCTCGGCGGCCTGATGAAGCAGGCCCAGGCCATGCAGCAGAAACTGGCTGACGCCCAAGCCAAGCTCGCGGAATTGACGGTCGACGGCACCTCGGGCGGCGGCATGGTCACCGTCACGCTGAAGGGCTCGGGCGAACTCTTCAAGGTGGTGCTGGACGAGAGCCTGATCGAGCCCGGCGAAGGCGAGGTCATCGCCGACCTGATCGTCGCCGCCCATGCCGACGCCAAGAAGAAGCTGGACGCCCAGCAAGCCCAGATGATGCAGGAAGCCGCTGGCCCGATGGCGGGGCTGATGGGCGGCATGCCTGGGATGAAGTTCTAGGCCTTGGCCGCCTCCGCCGGACCCGAGATCGAGCGGCTGATCGCCCTGCTGTCAAAGCTGCCGGGCCTGGGCCCGCGCTCGGGCCGGCGGGCGGCGCTGGCCTTGCTGAAGAAGCGTGACACCCTGCTAGCGCCTTTGACGGCCGCCCTGGTCGACGCCCAGGCCAAGGTGCGGACCTGCTCGGTGTGCGGGTCGCTGGACACCTCCGATCCCTGCGCCATCTGCGCCGACCAGACCCGCGATCCGCGGCTGATCTGCGTGGTCGAGGAGGTGGGGTCGCTGTGGGCCATGGAGCGCGGACAGTCGTTCAAGGGCCGTTATCACGTGCTGGGCGGGCTTCTCTCGGCGCTGGACGGCATCGGGCCCGAGGCGCTGCGGGTCGGCGAGCTGCTGAGCCGCGCCACCGGCGGCGAGATTTCCGAGGTGATCCTGGCCCTTCCGGCCACCGTCGACGGCCAGACCACGGCGCATTATCTGGCCGACCGGCTGGTTCCGTCGGGTGTGTCGGTGACCATGCTGGCCCGGGGCGTGCCGGTGGGGGGAGACCTGGACTGGCTGGATGACGGGACGATCGCCCAGGCGCTGAGGGCGAGGCGGCCGGCGTAAATCCAGGTCCTCCCCTGTGGGGGAGGCGATCGCCAAGCGATCGGTGGGGGGCGTTTTGGGATAGCTGATCCGGGTCGTGGCCCCTTCCGAAGACTCCCCCCTCCGTCGGCTGCGCCGACACCTCCCCCAAAGGGCAGGGCTATCGCATATGGCTGAGGAGCGAGGCCAGGAAGGCATCGTCCCATCCGGCGCGCTTGATCTTGGTCTTGATGGACCCTTTGTCGGGGTGCAGGCGCAGGGTGTTGAGGGCTATTTTCCGGAGGATGGCGAGGTTCTGCGGCGCGTTGTCCATTCGGCTGCGCGAGGCGTCCTCGCACAGGGCCACGTCGAGCACCCAATGGAGCTGGTTCTCGATGGTCCAGTGGGTCTGGGCGA
>JACMOF010000049.1 GCA_014378155.1 Caulobacter sp.
CAGCCGGCGATCGAGGGCGGGGTGATGGCCCGCGCCAAGCTGACCGGCTACGGCAATTCGGTGCACCGCGCCGCGTCCAGCGCCAATGGTCAGGTGACGGTTGTGTCGCCCAAGGGCGAGATGCGCCAGGCCTTCGCCGAGCTGCTGGGCGTCAACGCCTCCAAGGGCCTGATCCTGCTGCTGTCGGGCGACAACCGCCAGACCAGCGTGCGCTGCGCCGTCGCCGACTTCACGGTCAAGGACGGGATCATGCGCTCCAACCAGATCGTCGCCGACACCGGCGTGGTGCTGGCCAAGGGCACGGGCACGATCGACCTGCAGAACGAGAAGCTGGACCTGCGCATCGAGGGCCAGAGCAAGAAGCCCCGCCTGGTGCGGCTGTTCATTCCGATCAACATCAAGGGCCCGTTCATGGCGCCCAAGGTCGGGCTCGACACCAGCGGCGCGGTGACCCAGGGCGGTATCGCCGCCGTGCTGGGAACGCTGGTCAACCCGCTGGCCGCGATCATCCCCTTCGTCACCGGCGGCGGCGCCAAGGACGCCGACTGCGCCAGCCTGGTCGCCGGGGCCCGCAGCGACGGCGCCCCGGTGAGGGTGACCCAGACCACGCCGGCCAAGGTCAAGAAGTAGGGTTGGGCCGGGGTGCGGCCGGGGACATGCCCATGGCCATGTCCCCGGCGGTTCTTTAGGCCAGTCGGAAGAAGAACACCCGCGCCGCGCCGTAATCGCGCGCGTCTAGCCGCTCGAAGCCTTGCGGCGCCGGGTCGAGTTCGTCGCGGCCGCGTTCGAACATCACGATGGCGCCAGGCGCCAGCCAGTCGCCGGCGATCAGTTCGGCCAAGGCCTTCTCGCCCAGGCCCTTGGCATACGGCGGATCCAGAAAGGCGATCGTGAACGGCGCGCCGACGCTGGCGGGGCGCAGGCCCAGATCGGCGGCGTCGCGGCGGTGGACCTTGGTCTGGCCGAACAGGCCGAAGGCGTCGATGTTCTCGCGGATCGCGCCGCGCGCCGCGTCGTCGGTCTCGACGAACACGCAGAAGGCCGCGCCGCGCGAGATCGCCTCCAGGCCCAGGGCTCCGGAGCCTGCGAACAGGTCGATCACCCGCGCGCCGTGCAACTCGGGAGCCCAGGCGGCGTGCTCCAGGATGTTGAACACCGCCTGGCGGGCTCGATCGGAGGTGGGGCGCGTGGCAGCGCCGGGCGGCGTGGCGATGGCCTTGCCGCGATACTGGCCGGAGACGATGCGCATGCCTAGGCCTCGGAAGGCAGGGGCGCCGGCTTGGGCTGCAGGCGGCGGCCGATCAGGGCCAGGGCCAGGCTGATCGCCCCAATGCCCAGGAACCCCCAGGGGGTGTGCGTGCCGAGGCTGAGGAACGACAGGCCGCAAAACAGGCCCGGCAGCAGCGTCACGCGCAGCAGGATGAACAGCCGCACGCCCAGGCCTAACGGCTCTGCCAGCTTGCCGATGAAGGCCGCATGGGTCCAGATCAAGCCCTGGGTCAGGCCGATGACAGCCACCAGGCTGACATAGAGGATCAGCGGCCCAGCCGTGTGCACGCCCCACAGCAGCTGCGTCGCCAGGGGCAGCAGCGCCACCAGCCCCAGCATCAGAAAGTTCAGCACGTCCAGCAGGGCGTCGGCGCGCCGCAGACGGGAGAAGGTTCGCCGGTGGCTGATCCACAGCACGCCGATGGTCGCGAAACTAACGGCATAAGACTGCAGCTTGGCGGCCATTAGATGGAAGAAGGATCCGACCTCGCCATCCCAGCCTTCGGGCGGGTGGACCTCGATAGCCAGCAGGGTGATGGCGATGGCGAACACCGCGTCCGAGAACAGGATCAGACGGTGGAGGTGCTGCTCTTCCTTATCTGCGATGTTGGTCATGGGGCGCCCCGTCTTTGAACCGATGTGTGCCGCGCTCCGGCCATCGCGGCAAGTCGCCTGTTGGGCGCCTTGCGTCCCGCGCGGCGAACGCCTAGCGGTGAACCAGGATTTGAACGGGAATGACGGTGCTAGCAAAGCTTCAACGGTCACCGTTCCTGGACGACCTGACCCCCGACGACCGGCGCGTGAGCCGCGTCTTGCTGACCTTGCCGCTGGGCGTCGTGGCCGCCTTGCTGACCGCCGTGATCGCCGGACTCTTGGTCTTCCTGGTTTTCCTGTTCGGCGCGGGCCTGGGCGAGGCGCGGTTGATGGACGCCCTGCGCGGTCGGGTTCCGCTGGGCGGCGACGTCATGCTGGTGATGTTCGTCCTGGCCCTGCTGGCGGCCACCAATGGCGGCATGGCGGCCGCCTTCACCGCCGTCGCGGCGCGCTTGCATCATCGGCGGCTTCGCTCCTACGTCACCGCCGCGCCCCGCTTCCGCTGGCGGTTGACGCTGCTAGGCCTGGCCCTGTTCGCGGCGGGCATCGGTCCGCTGCTGCTGCTGTCGGTGGCGCTGGATCCCAAGACCGCGACCATCACCGCGCCGATCCTGACCATCAGTCCCAGCCTGGAGGGCCGCGCGGCCTATGCGGTCGGCGCGGTCGTCCTGCTGCTGCTGGCGGCGGCGGCCGAGGAACTGCTGTTCCGCGGCTGGATGCTGAAGGTGCTCGGCGCCTATACACGCTCGCCTTGGGTGCTGATGATCGTCAGCGCGGCGGCGTTCTCGGCCGTGCATTTCGATCCCAATCTCGACGCCAACCTGATGCGCGCGGCGATGGGCGTGGGCCTGGCCTGGAGCGTCCTGCGCCTGGGCGGCATCGAGTTCGCCATCGGCGCCCACGCCGCCAACAACATTCTCATCCTGCTGTTCCTGCAGCCGATGTCGCTGAAGCCCGAGCCGCCGCACGCCTTTCCGCTGGAAGTACTGATCCTCGCGCCGCTGATCCTGGCCGGCTACGTCGCCATGGCCGAGATCGCCGCCCGCTGGACGCCGCTGCGGCGGTGGAGCCAGGTGGCTGTCGCCTAGGCTAAGACCAGCGAAGGGGCGGCGCTTCGGCCCTCAGGGCCAGCAGCGACGCGCGCAGCTTGGTCATGAAGGCGTGGCGGTCACCCTCCCAGGCCAGGGGCTCGCCGACCAGCACCGCGCAGTTCAGCGGCACGGGGATGGTCTCGCCCTTGGGCAGCACGCGGCCGGCGCCCTGGATCCAGACCGGCGTCACCGGCGCGTCGGGAAAGGCCTCGGCCAGACGGGCCACGCCGCTCTTCAACTGACCCATGCCCTCGTCGCCCTCGCCGTCGCCCCGCGTGCCTTCCGGAAACACCACGACGATGTCGCCGGCCGCCAGGGCCGCGCGGGCGGGCGCGAGAACGTCCTCGTCGCGCCCGAACTTGCGCCGCGCCACGGGCACGATGCCGATCACGTGGCGCGAGAACCAGCCGATCACCGGGTCCCTGAGGAAATAGTCGGCCGCCGCCGCTGGCCGCACCCGCGCCAGGGCTCGGGAGGGAAAGATCGCCAGCAGCAGTAGGGTGTCGACATGGCTGGAATGGTTGGCCGCGACGATCGCCGGTCCCTTCAGCGGCAAGCGCTCGCGCCCCGAAACATCGGCCCCCGTCATGAACAGCGCCAGGGGGCGGGCCACCAGGATCAGCAACAGGAAGCGCAACCAGCCCTTCATGGTCAGAACTTCACCAGGGCGAACAGCGCCAGCAGATGGAAATAGAGCGGGGCGGTGAAGGTCAGGCTGTCGGCGCGGTCCAGCACCCCGCCGTGGCCGGGGATGGCGTGGGAGGTGTCCTTGACGCCGATGTCCCGCTTGACCGCGCTCATGGTCACATCGCCCGCGAAGCCCGCCACCGGCAGGGTCACGGCGACGACCAGCAGGCCCAACCCGGCCAGCGGGGTGAACACCGGCCCGACGAACCAGATCAGCAGGGCTGTCGCCAGCCAGCCGCCGAGGAAGCCTTCCCAGGTCTTGTTGGGGCTGACGGTGGGGGCGATCTTGTGGCGGCCCAGCAGCTTGCCGAACACATATTGCGCCACGTCGTTGAACTCGGTGACCAGCAGCAGGAAGAACACCAACCCAGCCGCCCCGGCCGGCAGGGGTTCGCTGGCCGGCGTGCGCATCAGGAAGGCGGCGAAACCCAGGTTGTAGACGCAGGTCACCAGGCCCCAGTGAAAGGTCGCGGCAGTGGTGAGAAAGCCGCGCGTCTGCCCCAGCATGGCCATCAGGAAAGGCAGACCCAGGAAGGTCCAGACCGGGATGAACACCAGATAGAACATGTACTGGTCGGCGGCGACGAAACCGTAGGCGGCGATCAGGATCAGATAGGCCGCCAGGATCGCCGGACGGTCCTCCTTGCGGATCGGGGCCAGGGACAGGAACTCGCGCAGGGCCATGAACGAGATCAGGGCGAAGACTACGACCGTGGCTTGCCACCCCACCAGCAGCGCCCCGGCTAGCAGGGCCACCATCACCCACCAGCTGGCGATGCGCTGGCGCAGTTCGAGATAGGACTTGTCCGGCCGCAGCGCCGTGAGCACTGCGGCGACGATCCCGGCCACCCCCAACAGGATCACCACGCCGACCAGGCCCGCGAGCAGGGCGGGCGGTTGGGCGGCGATGAGGGCGCGGATGGTCGGAAGAATGGTCCTGCGTCTCCTGGCGGCGATCGGGTTTAGCTATAGCCTAGTTCGTGTTCGCGACCACCGGAGCGCCGCATGACCGACGACCTCGACAACCGCCGACCGCTAAAGGTGCGCGACGCGCCCTTCGCCCGGCGCCTGGCCCAGCGTCTGGCCGACGCCAAGATCACCCCCGACGCCATCTCGGCGATGAGCGTGGCCTTCGCCTTGCTGGGCGGGGCGCTGCTGGCGGTGTCCGGCGCGTTCGACGGGTTCGTTCGGGGCGCGTGCCTGGTCCTGGGTGCGGCGTGCATCCAGGGCCGGCTGCTGTGCAACCTGCTGGACGGCATGGTCGCGGTCGAGCACGGCCGGGCCAGCAAGGCCGGGCCGGTGTGGAACGAACTGCCCGACCGTGTCGCCGACGTCTTCCTGCTGGCAGGAGCGGGTTACGGCGCCCAGACGGCCGGGCTTGTCGGGGCAGACGCCCTGGGTTGGATCGCCGCCGTGCTGGCGGTGCTGACCGCCTATGTCCGCGAACTGGGCCGAGGCCTGGGCTTGCCCGCCGATTTCTCGGGCCCGATGGCCAAGCAGCATCGCATGGCGGCTCTGACGGTGACCTGCGGGATCTCGGCGTTTGACCCCCTTTGGGGCGGCCAGGCGCAGGTGCTCGTCGTGGGGCTGGCGGCCATCGCGATCGGGACGCTGGTCACTGTGGTCCGGCGGACACGGAACCTGGTGCGGGGACTCAAGGGCTAGCCCGCAGCGCCGCGGATCGGACGGTCCCCGTCCTATCCGCTAACGCTTGCCGCGTGGTCCGCCGGCGCCGCTGGACTTGCCGCCCGGACGAGGGGCCGACTTGGCCACCCCGGGCTTGGACCACACCTTGCCCGCTTCGCCGGGCTTGGTCGCGCCGGTCGCCTTGACCGTGCTGGGCTTACTCCCC
>JACMOF010000468.1 GCA_014378155.1 Caulobacter sp.
TCGCGCGGTCCCGTTGACGCCCCCCTGATGATCATTGGCGAAGCGCCTGGCGCCGACGAGGATGCCCAAGGCGCGCCGTCCGTCGGCAAGGCGGGCCAGCTATTGGACCGCATGTTGAAGGCTGCGGGCCTGTTGGACCGCGCCTTCGTCACCAACACCGTGTTCTGGCGGCCGCCGGGAAACCGCACGCCGACCCCCCAAGAACAGGCCGCCTGCGCGCCCTTCCTCGAAAGGGCCATCGAATTGGTGCAGCCGAAGATGCTGCTGCTGGTCGGCGGAGCCTCGGCCAAGAGCATCCTCAGTCGCGACGAGGGCATTTTGTCGCTGCGCGGTCGGTGGTTCGAATGGACCTCCAGCGACGGCCGAACCGAGCTTCCGGCCTTGCCCACCTTGCATCCGGCGTTCCTGTTGCGGCAGCCGGCCGCCAAGAAAAAGGCCTGGGTCGACATGCTTATGCTCAGTGAGAGGCTTGATCGCCCGCACCGTCCCAACTAGAGACTCAGGGGGCCAGTTGGACACGGCCAGCTTTTGGGGACGCGTGGGGGGCCTCTTCGGAGGTCAGGCGCGGAAACGCTTTGCAGCTTCTAGCTCGCCCTCTGGCCGTTTTGTCGGCCTTCGTAATTGGTGTCGTGGCGGCGTTCGGCGCGCACGCGTCGTCGCTTGGGCCGCTGTCCGAAAGCGACGCCCGCCACTACCGCGCCGCCTTCGCCGCCTCCGACCACGGCGACTTCGACGCCGCCGAGGCCGCCCTGGCCAACACCCGCGACAAGAGCCTGACCGGCCGCCTCGAATTTTCCAAGGTCATGCACCCGCGCGCCTATGCCGCCAGCTACGATGAGTTGACCGGTTGGCTCGACGCCTATGGCGATCAGGCCGGCGCCGACCGGGTCTATGCCCTCGCGGTCAAGCGCAAGCCGGTCAAGGTCGCCGCGCCTCGGGCGCCCGCCCTGTTCGTGGCCAGCGCCAAGGGCCCCGCCCCGGCCGACAAGTCCCGTGCAGCGCGTGACGCCTACTATTCCGGCGACGTGAAGAGTGCCCTCAGCCTGGCCCAGGGCGCGGGCGAACCCTGGATCGCCGGCCTGGCCGCCTTCCGCCTGCAGGCCTATGCCCAGGCCCGCACCTATTTCGAGCGGGTCGCCAATGACGACAAGCAGGACGAGTGGCTGCGCTCGGCCGCGTCGTTCTGGGCGGCGCGTTCTGCGGCGTCCAACGGCCAGACCGGCGACGTCGAGGACCTGCTGAGCGCCGCAGCCCGTGCGCCCCAGACCTTCTACGGCATGATCGCCGGCCGTCAGCTGTCGATGGCCGGCCAGCAGTTGGCCCAGGACGACCCGATCGCCGCGCTGCTGACGAAAGTGTCCTACGACGGCCCGGACGTCGCCTCTCTGGGCCGATTGCTGACCGCCGATCCCCGCGCCCGCCGCGCCGCCGCCTTGGCCCAGATCGGCCGCTGGAACGAAGCCGGCCAGGAACTGCGCGCCGGCCTTTCCCTGGCCAGCGACAAGGCGCGGGGCGATTGGACCGCCCTGACCCTGGCGCTCAACGAGAAGGCCCCGCTTAATGCCGGTCGCCCGGCCGGCCGGGTCGGCGGCGAGGACTATCCCCTGCCCCCGCTGGAGCCCAAGGGTGGCTTCACCATCGACAAGGCCATGGTCTACGCCCTGGTGCGCCAGGAGGGCCGCTTTGACCCCTATGCCGTGTCGGGCTCCGGCGCCGTGGGCCTGATGCAACTGATGCCGATCGCGGCGGCCCGCGCGGCCGGCGACGACAAGCTGCTGGCCGACAACAGCCCGCTGCTCGACCCGGGCTTCAACCTGCGGGTCGGCCAGGACTATTTCACCTGGCTGATGGACCGGGGCCTGCAGAGCCCCGACCTGTTCCGCGCCGTGGCGGCCTATAATGGCGGTCCGGGCGCCCTGCTCAAGGCCCAAGGCCAGCTGGGCGGCGCAGACTGCGATCCCCTGATGCTGATCGAGAGCCTGCCGGCCCTGGAAACCCGCAACTATGTCGAGAAGGTCATGGCCTCGTACTGGACCTATCGCAAGCTGATGGGGGCCGAGACGAGGACCCTGGACGCGGCGGCCAGCGGGGCTCGGGTGATCGATTTTCGGCTGGATCAGTAGGGCTGCGTGGCGGCCCAAGAATCCCTCTCTCTTTGAGAGAGGGAGGGGCCCGCCGCGAAGCGGTGGGAGGGTGAGAGGTTTCACCGTTAGCCGGGAAATCCCGATTTCTACCGTTGAGTCTGCAATTGAGGGGTCGCTCCTTTATGGAGCGATCTGCGACACAGCGGGAGCCCTCCCAACGGTGCTCCGATCGGCGAGTGTGTAACCTCTCACCCCCCCACCGCCTCCGGCGGCGGGCCCCTCCCTCTCTCAAAGAGAGAGGGATTCGCGGCCGCCTCTACACCCGGAGTCGTACGGCCTTAGGCTTCAGCCGCCTCAGTAAGGCCTTCAGAGGATTACCACCCGGCTTGAACCCGCCAGCCGCCTCGACGGCCTCCAGCTTGACCAGCAACGCCCGCGGCCGTCCCGGCAGGCCCAGAGGCCCCGGCGCGGCGATGAACGCGGGCTTGCCGCCGCCACCGGCCAGATGCGCCTCGACCGGCACGCGCCAGGCTTCCGGTAGGGTCAGGTCCTCCCCGAGGGCCAGGATCCAGGCGCTCGTGACCGCCGCGCAGCCGGCCGCCAGCCGTGTCCCGGCGTCGCCCTGCACCGTGACCACCCGCGCGCCGCTGTCCTCGGCGAGGTAGAGGGTGGCGTCGGTGGAGCCGGCGACGGCGAAGATCACGGTCTTGACCAAGCCATCGACCGCGGCGGGCACCAGCAGGGTCAGCACCTGGACCAGGCGGGCGGCGCTGTTGTGGGTGGGCAGGACGACGGAGATCATGGGGCTGGTTCAGGCGATTGCGGGGCGTAGGTCAAGGGGCGCCGTGCGTCCTTCGAGGCCCGCTGCGCGGGCGCCTCAGGATGAGGAACTCAAAAGCTGCCCACTTACCTCATCCTGAGGTGCGAGCCACAGGCGAGCCTCGAAGGACGTACAACCTCAAAACAGTGACAGCTGATCTCCTGCCTTGGTCGGCACGGCGAACTGGGTCAGGTCCATCGGTCCCAACCGCCCCGTCAAGCCGAAACGCTTCTTCGCCAGCTCGAACCGCTGGCCCATCA
>JACMOF010000469.1 GCA_014378155.1 Caulobacter sp.
ACCCGGAGCGCCGGCGATGAAGATCGGCGGGATCTCGCTCATGCCGCCGATGTCGAGCGCCCCGGCGTTGATCGCCTCGACGATCAGGTTGCCGCTGGCGAACTCGGAGCGGGCGATCTTGTAGGGCGCATCGGCGACGCCGGCCTCCTTGAAGAAGGCCTCCGGATTGCCGCGATAGGTGGCGGCGCGCAGGGTCAGGTCGCTTAGCGACCGGGGGCCGGCCGGCTTGGCGGGTGAGCAGGCGGCGAGCGTGGAGAGGCCGGCGACGGCCAAACCAGCGACGGCCAAACCAGCGACGGGGAGGCCGCCCGCCAACAGGTGACGACGAGACAGGATCATCAGTCGAACAGGTCCGGTTCTTCTTCGGTGATCACGTCCCAATAGGGCTGGAAGGCCCAAAAGCCCCCGGCCTCGCTGCCGACCTGGCCGGCGGTGTGACGGGCGACCTCGGGCGACATGGGCTTGGTCTGGCCGGCCGCCTCGGCCAGCAGCTGGGTCTGGCAGGCGTTTTCCAGCGCCAGATAGCGCCAGACGGCCGCCTCGACCGACTGGCCGACGGTCAAAATGCCGTGGTTCTGCAGGATCACCGCCTTGCGAGGACCCAAGGCGCGGGCGATCTTCTGGCCTTCGCTGGCGTCGAGCACCACGCCGGAAAATTCCTCGAACAGGGCGTGGTCGTCATAGAAGGCCGCTGAGTCCTGGGTCAGGGGATCGAGCAGTCGCCCGAGCGCCGACCAAGCCTTGCCGTATAGCGAGTGCGAATGGGCGGCGGCGACCACGTCGGGCCGGGCCTCGTGCAGCTGGGAATGGATGGCGAAGGCGGCGCGGTTCAGCCGGGGCGGGACCTTGGCCGGCGGCTGGACGATTTCGCCGGCATGGCTGACCAGCATCAGGTCCGAGACCTTGATGCGCGAGAAGTGCACGCCGAACGGATTGACCCAGAAATGGTCGGTCAGTTCGGGGTCGCGGGCGGTGATGTGGCCGGCCCCGCCCATGTCGAAGCCCTGGCGGCCGAACAGCCGGTAAGAGGCGGCCAGGCGCTGCTTGCGATAGAGCCGCTCCTGCTCGTGGGTCGGCTGGACCGGCAGGATCTTGGAGCCGAACTCCGGCAGCACGGTCTCGATCTTGGCGGGGTGGGGACCCTCGGTCCGGAAGGCCCGGGCCGGGCTGATGGCGGTCATGACAATTGTCCTTCAGTAGCCGCGCGACAGGTCGACGACGTCGGCCAGGGGCGCGCCGGACCGGAAGCGGGCCAGGTTCTCGGCGAACCGGGTCGCCAGGTTGATGCGGGTGTCGGGAGTGTGGACCGAGGTGTGCGGCGACAGCCGGACCTTGGGATGGCTGTAGAAGGGATGGCCCTCGCCCAGCGGTTCGGGATGGGTGACATCCAGGCTGGCGCGGGTCACGCGGCCGTCGTCCAGGGCTTCCAGCAGGGCGTCGTCGTCGATCAGGGCGCCGCGGGCGATGTTGATCAGGTGCAGGCCCGGCTTGGCGGCGGCCAGCACGTCGCGACCTATCAGCTTGCGGGTCTCGGGCGTGGCGGGGGCGGCCAGCACCACATGGTCGCTGCGGGCGAACAGGGTCTTCAAGTCCGCCACCCGCTCGACGCCGGGGG
>JACMOF010000470.1 GCA_014378155.1 Caulobacter sp.
ATATACTTCTCGCGTCGGAACGAGACCGCCCCGCCGCCACCGTTGCCGGAGCGCAGATAGATTTTGCACTGGTCCAAGAATTTCATCAGCGTCTTTTGTCGCAACCAGCCTTGCCCGTCGAGCCGAAACGGCCTTTTCGTGGGCTTCCCAAGGCCTCGCCGACCCAGAATCGCGGCCTGCAAGCGGCGCCGCGACCCACGAACCGACCTTCGCGGTCGTGACGAAATATTAAAACAGACGGTGCGACAAAGGTTCCTGTGCGGGAAACCGCCTGAGTCCGATCGCGCAGGGAGGCTGGCGTTGGCGAATATTCAGGACGTCAGAGAGGAATTGCAGCGGGATCTCGCTGACCTGACCCTGCCGACTCTTTGCCGCAAGTACGCCAATGAAGCCTCGGTGCATCGCAACATCCTGATGAGCCGCGGCACTGGCGTGACCGGGACTTGGCGCGACTTCCGATCCTTCCTCACCGACATCGGCCCACGCCCCTCTCCTGAACACGGCCTTGTCCTGCTGAACCGCAACGAGCGCACCTACGGCCCGGGCCGGGCGCGCTGGATGACGCCGGACGAACAGGCGGCGCACGAAGCGGAATTCGATCGCAACCAGGCGTCGAGGAACCGCGAGCAAATGCAGATCCTGCACCAGGCCGCCGCGATCCAGCGGGCCAAGGCGCCGAATGCTCCCAATTTCGGCCAGTGGACGCCGATGGCCGGCCGCCAGGTCAGCTTCCCCGATGTCGCCAAGCGCTTGGCCATCCCGGTCCAGGCCCTATCCAAGACCATGGCCGAGGGCCGCAGCGCCGACGAGCTGCTCAAGCGCGCCAGCTCGGCCCAGGATCTGATCAACCAGGACCTCCAGTGGCTGCCGCCGGATTCGGCGCGCAAGGCCGGCTTCTTCGAGGCCTTCCGCATATGGCACATGCAGGTGCAGCCGCAGTTCGGCCGCGCCGCCACCCCGACCTTCCTGTTCCTCTACATCGCCCTGCCGGTGATGAAGGAATGCCGGGACGAACTGATGGGCCTTGGCCTGTGGAGCCCGTTAGGTCAGCGGGCCATGAACGCCCGCGACACCCACATCGCCTGGAAAAAGTACTGCGAGTTCATGCCGAGGGCCCAGGTGGCGATGATGGAGATCCCCATCTACGCGACCTATTCGCTGCTCAGCGACCTGGACGCCCTGTGCGAACGCATCGTCGTCGCCGAAAAGCGCTTCCGCGAAGGCCCGCAGAAGGTCGTCGCGACGCATCGGGCGGCCTAGTCCGCTAAGCCAGCCACACCATCATCCGCGTCGGCACCACCTCGCCGCGCGCCGTCGAGGGCTTGTGCTCGACCACGCCGGTGTACAGGAACCCCGCCTTGATCAACACCTGGGCCGAGGCCGGGTTGTCAGCGAAGTGGCCGGCGACGACCAGCTTCTTGCGCCAGTCGGTCTTGGCCCAGGCCAGGGCGGCCTGAGCGGCCTCCGTGGCCACGCCGCGATCCCAGTAGGGGCGGCCGACCCAATAGCCGACCTCCAGATGGCCGATCGCCGGCGTGAAGAAACCCAGCACCCCGACCACGCCTTCGTTCTCCAGCTCGATGGCGAAGGTGGCGTGCAGCTTGGGATCTTGGGACTGGCAGCGGGCCACGAAGCCATCGGCGTCGCCGCGGCTGTAGGGCCAGGGCATGCGGGTGGTCATCCGGGCGATGGCGAAGTCACCGGCCAGGTCGCTGATCCGCGCCGCGTCGTCGATCATCGGCATGCGCAGCGTCAGCCGCGATGTCTTGATGACCTGCCCTCTATCGATCACGCACATCAGCGCGCCTCCCGTGCTCGGCCCTTCTAGGTCAGGACCGTGACGCCTGGATTTCAGACCCGGGTTCAAATTGGGGCGGGGAAATCCACAGCGCGGACAAAACAAAAGCGGGGAGCCCGGCGTTCCGGACTCCCCGCTTGAGTTCGTCTGTCCGGATGGTCTTTCTTGAGGAAAGCGCGACCCGGTCTCTACGCGGTTCGCGCTATTCGGCGGCCTGGGCCACCGGAGCCGCTACGTTCACGTAGGTTCGGTTATTGCGCTTGGTGATAAAGCCCACCGCGCCCTCGATCAGGGCGAACAAGGTGTGATCCTTGCCTATGCCGACATTGGCGCCCGGATAGAACTTGGTGCCGCGTTGCCGGATGATGATGTTGCCGGCGAGCACCTTCTGGCCACCGAACTTCTTCACGCCAAGGCGACGGCCTGCGGAGTCGCGGCCGTTGCTCGAAGAGCCGCCTGATTTCTTGTGAGCCATAGTGGCCTCCTAGGTCCTGATCCGGTTTCTCAAATGAGACCTGGATCGAGCTGATCGTTTATTGAAACCCGCGAGGGTCTCAGGCTTGCGCTTCCGGGGCGGCTTCGGTCGCGGCCGTCTTCGGCGCGGGCTTCGGCTTGGGAGCGGTGGTTTCGGCTTGCGCCTTGACCGGCATGGTCGGGATCGTCGCCGGAACGGCGGCGTCACCCAGGCCGCGGGCGCGGGCGTTGAGGATGACCTTGGGGGTCAGGTCGATGACGCCTTCCCACTTGGTTTCCTTGCCGCCGCCAGCGACCGAGGTCACCCGCACGACCGACTCGGTCTGGCGGTGGCCACGGGTCCGGCGATAGCCTTGACGGCGGATCTTCTTGAAGATCTTGACCTTCTCGCCCTTGCGGGTTTCGAGCAGGGCGCCGGTCACGACCGCACCTTCAATCAGGGGAGCGCCGATCGTCACGGCCTCGCCTTCGCCAAGCATCAGGACTTCGCTGAAAGCGACTTCCGAGCCCGGTTCACCGTCGAGCTTTTCGACAACCAGCAGATCGCCGGCTTGGACCCGGTACTGCTTGCCGCCGGTTTTGATCACCGCGTACATAGGTTAGCGCCTTAAGAAACGTGCGTTCGCAAAATAGGGAACGCCCGCCAGGAAACCCAGCGGGCGAGGGGGCGGACTTATACAGCCG
>JACMOF010000471.1 GCA_014378155.1 Caulobacter sp.
ACTTCTCGAAATAGCTGTCGTAGGGCGCGAGAATGATGATCGGCGTCTGGTCGTCGACCAGGGCGATCGGGCCATGCTTCAGCTCCCCCGCGGCATAACCCTCGGCATGGATATAGCTGATCTCCTTCAGCTTCAGCGCGCCTTCCAGGGCCAGGGCCGACATCGGGCCGCGGCCCAGATAGAGCACGTCGCGGGCCTTGGCGATCTCGCCGGCGATCTCCTTGAGCGAGTCTTCCAGGCCGATGGCCTCGGCGACCAGGCGCGGGGCCTCCAGCATCACCCTGACCAGCCGTTGCCCCTCGGCGTCGTCGATGGTCCCGCGCGCCTTGGCGGCGGCGACCGCCAGGGCGATCATCACGCTGACCTGGGCGGTGAAGGCCTTGGTCGAGGCCACGCCGATCTCCGGCCCGCAATGGATCGGCCAGACCACGTCGACCTCGCGGGCCATGGTCGATTCCTGGGCGTTGACCACCACGGCGCTCTTCATGCCCTTGGCCTGGCAATAGCGCAGGGCCGCCAGGGTGTCGGCGGTCTCGCCCGACTGCGACATGGCGATGACCAGCGAGCCTGGACGCAGGGCCGGGGTGCGGTAACGGAACTCCGAGGCGATCTCGACATCGACCGGCAGGTCGGCCAACTGCTCGATCAGGTACTTGCCGATGACGCCGGCGATGTAGCTGGTGCCACAGGCGACGATCTGGATGCGCTCCAGGGCCGCCAGGTCCAGGCCGCCGGGCATGGCCGTGCGGGCGGTCAGGGCGTCCACATAGGCGGCGATGGTGCGCTGGCAGCCCTCCGGCTGGTCATGGATTTCCTTCTCCATGAAGTGCCGGTAATTGCCCTTCTCCATCATCACCGCCGAAGCCGGGACGATCTTGACGGGGCGGGTCACGGCCGCGCCGCTGACGTCGAAGATCCGCGCGCTGTCATGGTCGAGAGCCACATAGTCGCCCTCCTCCAGATAGATCACTCGGTTGGTGAAGGGGCCGACCGCCAGGGCGTCGGAGCCCAGGAACATCTCGCCCTGGCCCTCGCCCACCACCAGCGGGCTGCCGCGACGCGCGCCGAGGATCAGGTTGTCGGCGCCCTCGATCAGCACCGCCAGGGCATAGGCGCCGGTCAGCCGGTCCAGCGTGGTCTTAAAGGCCTCCAGCGGCGCCAGGCCCGTGGCCAGTTCGGCGTCGATCAACTGGGCTATGACCTCGGTGTCGGTGTCGCTCTCGAAGGTGCGACCGGCCGCGGCCAGCTCGGCCTTCAGCTCGGCGAAGTTCTCGATGATGCCGTTGTGCACCAGGGTGACGCGGCCGGCGGTGTGGGGGTGGGCGTTCTTGAGATTGGGCGCCCCATGGGTGGCCCAGCGGACGTGACCGATGCCGTTCTGCCCACCCAGCGGCTGCTCGGCGAGCAAGGCTTCCAGGTTCCTGATCTTGCCCTGGGCGCGCCGGCGCTCGACCTTGCCATCGACGACGGCGGCGACGCCGGCCGAGTCATAGCCGCGATATTCCAGCCGCTTGAGGCTGTCGATCAGCCGGTCCGAGACGGGCTTGACGCCGACGATGCCGATGATGCCGCACATGGGCCATGATCCTTTGTAGAACGCAGCGACCAGACTAATGCTGTCGCAGCGGATATTTCACGGCCGGGCTTTAGCATTCGTGCAGGACCTGCCCTCATAAATCTGCATTTCGGATCGTTTCGCGGTTCGACGATGGCCTAACGAGACCGGAAGACGACCATGAGCAAGCGCGCCTATTTCGGCACCGACGGCATCCGCGGCCAGGCCAACCTGCACCCGATGACCGCCGAGGTCGCGCTGCGCGTCGGCTTGGCTGCGGGAAAGCTGTTCCGCTCGCAGGACGACCGCCGCCACCTGGTGGTGATCGGCAAGGACACCCGGTTGTCGGGCTATATGATCGAGCCGGCCCTGGTCGCTGGTTTCGCCAGCGTCGGCATGGACGTGCGGCTGTTTGGCCCGCTGCCGACCCCGGCCGTGGCGATGATGACCCGCTCGATGCGCGCCGACCTGGGCGTGATGATCTCCGCCAGCCACAACGACTTCGCCGACAACGGCATCAAGCTGTTTGGCCCCGACGGCTACAAGCTTTCGGACGCCCAGGAGCTGAAGATCGAGGCCCTGATGGACGAGGGCCTGCAGGAGGGCCTGGCGCCGCCGCGCGGCCTGGGCCGGGTGCAGCGCGTCGATGACGCCCAGGCCCGCTATATCGAGATCGTCAAGGCGACCTTCCCGCGCAACATGAGCTTGGCTGGCCTTCGCATCGTCATCGATTGCGCCCATGGCGCCGCCTACAAGGTGGCTCCCCAGGCCCTGTATGAGCTGGGCGCCGAGGTGTTCCCGCTCGGGGTCGCCCCCAACGGGACCAATATCAACGCTGAGTGCGGCTCGACCCATCCCGAGGCCATGGCCAAGCTGGTGCGGGAATATCGCGCCGACATCGGCATCGCCCTGGACGGCGACGCCGACCGCCTGGTGATCTGCGACGAGAAGGGCGTGGTCGTCGATGGCGACCAGATCATGGCGATCATCGCCCTGGCCTATGCCAAGGCCGGCAAGCTGAAGGCCGGCGGCGTGGTGGCCACGGTGATGTCCAATCTTGGCCTTGGGCGGCTGATGGCCGACAACGGGCTGAAGCTGGAGCGCACCGGCGTCGGCGACCGCTATGTGATGGCCCGCATGCGCGAGGGCGGCTTCAACCTGGGCGGCGAGCAGTCGGGCCACGTGATCCTGTCGGACTTCTCGACCACGGGCGATGGCCTGATCGCCGCCCTGCAGGTGCTGGCGGTGATGATCCAGTCCGGCCGGCCGATGAGCGCCCTGGGTCGCCAGTTCGAACCGGTGCCGCAACTGCTGGAGAACGTCCGCTTCGCCGGGGGCAAGCCGCTGGAGGCCAAGACGGTGATGGAGGCCATCGCCGACGGCGAGAGCCAGTTGAACGGCTCGGGCCGCATCGTGGTGCGGCCCTCGGGCACCGAGCCCCTGATCCGGATCATGGCTGAGGGCGACGATCCGGCCCTGGTCAAGAAGGTGGTCAAGTCGATCGTCTCGGCGGTGAAGGCGGTTTCCTAAATCCGCTCATCTCGGCGAATGCCGGGACCCAGATGGAAGACTCAGACTGGGTTCCTCAAGCGCTGAGCTCTCCCAATCAGCCTCGACGCCATACGATCTGGGTCCCGGCATCCGCCGGGATGAGCGGTCGTTGTCTACTCCCCGCCAACCCCCTCCACCACCTCCCGCAGATACTCCACATGCCGGCGGAAGGCCTTGCGGCCGGCCGGGGTCATGGCCACGCGGGTGCGGGGCTTCTTGCCAACGAAGTCCTTGGCGATCTCGACATAGCCGGCCTTTTCCAGGGTGGTCAGGTGGCTGCCCAGATTGCCGTCGGTGGCCTGGGTGATGGCCTTGAGGCGCGCGAACTCCAGCGGCTCGGCGCCTTGGGCGTGCAGGGCCGCCATGATCTTCAGCCGCAGCGGCTGATGGATCAGCTCGTCCAGCTCCGCCACGCTCACGCCCTCCGCAGCCATAGGCCGCCCAGGATCAGCCCGCCGCCGCCGACCGCGGCCATCCAGAAGGCCAGCCATGGCTGGAAGAAGAAAAACCCGACCAGGGTGGCGACGAACACCCCCGCGCCGATCCACAGGAAGCGCGGCGCGAAGGCGATGCCGACACCGCCATAGACCAGGCCGGTCATCAGCCCCGGATAGACGATGGCGGGCTCTAAAGAGGTCGGCTGGAAGACCAGATAGGTGGCCGTCATGAACGCCATGATCGTCAGGGCGCCGGCCGCGATCTTCCAGCCCGACCCTGCCCGCGCGGCGTTCTTGCCGCGCCGCGACATCAGGATGGTCGCCAGGATGCCCAGCGCGTCCAGCGGCAGCCAGGTCATGCCCCATTGCTCCGGCGGCAGCAGGCCCATGCCGGTATAGCCCAGGATCCAGACCACGCCCCAGACCATCAGGATCGGCCCGGCGATCTGGTAACCCTTCAATTCGCGGCTGCGGCCGGCGGTGCGTTCGATGTCGGTCAGGGCCGACGCCGCCTCGGTTCTCGAAATGCCCATTGGGGCCTCCATTGCTGAGCGTCCAGAGCGCTCTGTCAAACAGAGTGACATGATTTAGTGCTCTGTCAATCAGAGTTCTCTAAAATTGTGGCGATGACGCTGCGATGGGTAGACCCAACACTGGGAGGGCTGCGAGTCACGGCCCACGGAGACCCCGATCGGCGCCCCTGTGATCGCGCACGCGCTGAAGTCGCGCCGTGCAATCGGGGACACGCCGCAAGGGCATGTCCCCGGCCGTGGTCACCCCATCATCCCACCTTCGGCGCCTTCAACCGCCGCTTGTTGACGTGGCTCGCCGGGGCAGGGGCCTCGACCTCTTCCGGATATTCCCCCTTGAAGTAGAACCGTTGCCAGGCCTCCTTCATCGCCTCGGGGTCGCGCTTGAAGATGCGGGTGTTGAACTCGCCGCGCTTGGCGGCCCAGGCGTCGTACTGGCCACGCAGGTCGGGGTTGGAGTTCATCGAGCGGATCACCGGCTGCACCTGCTCCAGGGGCTTGTCCTGGATCATCATGAAGAAGCAGAATGGCTCGCCCTTTTCGAAGCGCACCGTGCCCGGGCGGGTGAAGATCCAGTTCATCGTGAAGGGGAAGGGCAGCCAGTCGGTCTCGACCAGCCCCGCCAGCGGTTGGACGCCATCCTTGATGTGATTGGGCGGGCCCATGGTCCAGATCGACCAGCCGGGCGGGGTGCGAAACAGATAGCCGGTGTGGAAGGTGATGGTGCCGCGCGAGAAGTGTGACTTGACGAAATCGTCAAATCCCGGATGCGGATGGTCGGCCTTGAAAGTGATGCAGTTCTGATGCGCCCCGCCGTCCCAGGTGGCGGAAAAGCCGACCGGGCAGAGGATTTCCCAGCCGGTGGTGTTGGCCATGGTCAGCGGCAGGCAGCGATAGGGATGGCGGTCGGCGAAATGGTCCATCCAGGCCCGCTGCGGCCGGCCCGGCACGATCTCGGGCGGGCGATTTTCGGTGGGGTAGCACTCCAGTTCCATGCCGCTCTCTTCTTCCTGCGTTCGCCATTCCCTATCCTGCTCTAGCGCCCGAAGGGCGAGCCCGTCCAGCGCACCGACCCGCACCGATCGAAAGGGGCCTTGATGAAACCCATGCCCACGCGCCGCTTTGTCGTCACCGGAGGACCGGGGGCGGGCAAGACCAGCCTGATCGACGCCCTGGAGGCGCGGGGCCTTCCGTGCGTCTTCGAGAGCGGCCGGGCGATCATCCGGGGCCAGGTCGAGGCCGGCGGCACGGCCCTGCCGTGGGCGGACCGCGAGGCCTATGCCCGCTGGATGCTGGTCATGGACAGTCGTGCGCATGCCGTCGTAGAGCTGCTCAGCGGGCCTGTGTTCTTCGATCGCGGCGTGCCGGACATTGTCGGCTATCTGCGGCTGTGCGGCCTGCCGATCCCGGAGGACCTCGCCGCAGCGGCCTTGACGCTGCACTACGAGCCGCTGGTGTTCATCGCCCCGCCGTGGCCGGAGGTCTTCACCAACGACGCCGAGCGCCGCCAGGATTTCGCCGAGGCCGTGCGCACCCACGCCATGATGGCGCAGGTCTATACCGAGCTCGGCTACACCTTGGTGGATCTGCCGCAGACCCCAGTCGAGGACCGCGTCGCTTTCGTGCTGGAACAGGTCCTCGCCCGCCTTAGAACGTCCGGATGAAAACCCGCGCCGACCTCTTCGCCTTCCTCGACGCCCACGGCGTCGCCCATTCCACCCTGGATCATCCGCCGGTGTTCCGGGTGGAGGAGGGGCTGGAGATCAAGGCGACCCTGCCCGGCGGGCACACCAAGAACCTGTTCCTGAAGGACGCGAAAGGTCAGCTATGGCTGATCTCGGCTCTGGGCGAGACGGTGATCGACCTGAAGCGCCTGCACACGGTGATTGGCTCGGGCCGGCTGTCGTTCGGTTCTCCCGACCTGATGCTGGAGACCCTGGGGGTGACGCCGGGCTCGGTCACGGCGTTCGGCCTGATAAACGACACCGACCACCGCGTGCGCTTCGTGCTCGACGCGGGCTTGGCCAAGTCCGATCCGGTCAATTTCCATCCGTTGGCCAACGACGCGACCACGGCGATCTCTCAGGACGGCTTGCGACGGTTCCTGGCGGCGCTGGGCTTCACGCCGATGATCGTCGATTTCCCGGCCATGGCGGTGGTCGGATAACCGGCATCCCCCGATTGCGAACCCCGGCGCGAGAGACCATCTTGGCCCCCTAGACCGGCGCCCGCCCGATCCAATCGGCGCGCCATGCGTTGAAGACCCTGCGTGAAGAGAGACCCGATGGCCCTGATTGGCGAAAAACCCGCTCCCATCCTTGCTGGCGGCGCGAGCAAGAGCGAGCACATCAAGGACGGCACGGACGCCAGCTTCCTGGCCGACGTCATCGAGGCCTCCAAGATCCAACCGGTGATCGTCGACTTCTGGGCGACCTGGTGCGGTCCGTGCCGCCAGCTGACCCCGGCCCTGGAAAAGGCGGTCAACGCAGCCGGAGGCGCGGTCAAGCTGGTCAAGATCGATGTCGACAAGAACCCCGGCTATTCGGGCCAGTTGCGCGTGCAGTCGATCCCGACCGTCTACGCCTTTGTCGACGGCCAGCCGGTCGACGGCTTCCAGGGCGCCCAGCCCGAAAGCGAGATCAAGGCCTTCATCGACCGCATTTCCGGCCCGCCGGCCCAGAGCGACGCCGACGCCCTGCTGGCCATGGCCACGGAATCGATGGAGCTCGGCGACATCGGCGGCGCCGCCCAGGCCTTCGCACAGCTGCTGCAATTGGACCCGGCCAGCCTCAAGGCCATCGGCGGCCTGGCCCGCTGTTATCTGATCGGTGGCGACCTGGAGGGCGCGGCCGAAGTCGCCGCCACCGCCCCGGCCGACGCCAAGGACCCCGACCTCGAGATCGTCCGCGCCGCCTTGGTCCTGGCCCAGGACGCGCCGTCCGAGACCGCGCCGTTCGAGCAGCGCCTGGCGTCCGACGCCGACGACCACGAAGCCCGTTTCGAACTGGCCAAGGCCCTGGCCGGCGCCGGCCAGCTTCAAGCCTCTTCCGACCATCTTCTGACCATCATCGAACGCGACCGCACCTGGAACGACGAGGCGGCGCGCAAGCAACTGCTGACCGTGTTCGAGGCGGCCGGCTATACGTCGGAAGTGGCCAAGGCCGGCCGCAAGCGGCTGTCGGCCATTCTGTTCAGCTAGGAGAACCCGATGCCGGGCGTCTATCGAAGGGCCGACGACCTGCCGCTGGTGATCCCGGTGTTTCCGCTGGACGGCTGCCTGCTGCTGCCCGGCGGCCAGTTGCCGCTCAACATCTTCGAGCCGCGTTATCTCAACATGTTCGACGACGCCATGTCGGGTGAGCGGATCATCGGCATGGTCCAGACCCGGCCCGGCGGCGACGACGAGCGGCCCAGCCTCGCCTCCGTCGGCTGCGCGGGCCGGGTGACCAGCTTCGCCGAGGCCAGCGACGGGCGTTATCTGGTGACTCTGACCGGCGTCTGCCGCTTTCGGCTGGGCGCGGAGTTGCCCAGCCGCGCGCCCTACCGCCAGGCGCGCGCCGATTTCTCGACCTTCGAAGCCGACCTGCGCGAGGCCGCCGAAGGGGCCACCTCGGGCGGCGAGGCCGAAGCCCTGTTGGCGGCCCTGCGCCGTTATCTCGACCATCGTGGTCTCGACATCGACTGGACCAGCGCCGAGGCCGCGCCCTCCGACGCCTTGATCAACAGCCTGGCCATGGCCCTGCCGTTCGAGCCGGTCGAGAAACAGGCCCTGCTCGAGGCCCCCACCCTGACTGACCGCCGCGAGACCCTGGTGGCGTTGCTGGAGATCGACGCGGCGCTGGGGGACGACGAGGAACCGGGGATGCTGCAGTAGTTTGCGCCGCTGCCAAAACCGCCTACAACGCCGCCCATGACCGCCGCTTCTCCCCCTCCGCCCGCCGATCTCGACCCGCGCCTGCTGGAGGTGCTGGTCTGTCCCGTCACCCGCGCGCCACTGTTCTATGACCGCGCCCGGGGCGAGCTGATCAGCAACGCCGCCAAACTGGCCTATCCGATCCGCGACGGCGTGCCGATCATGCTGCCCGAGGAAGCCCGCAGCCTGGAAGACTAGACACGGCCAAGTCCTCCTCCTGTGGGGAAGGTGTCG
>JACMOF010000050.1 GCA_014378155.1 Caulobacter sp.
GACCGCACGGGCCTGATCCTCGAGATCTTCGCCCGCCGGGCTCGCACGCGCGAGGGCAAGCTACAGGTCGAGTTGGCCCGGCTGGACTATGAGCGCTCGCGCCTGGTCCGCACCTGGACCCACCTTGAGCGCCAGCGCGGCGGCACCGGCAACACCGGCGGCCCCGGCGAGACCCAGATCGAGCTCGACCGTCGTCTGATCAAGGACAACATCATCAAGCTGAAGCGCGAGCTGGACGAGGTGCGTCGCACCCGCACCCTGCACCGCTCTCAGCGCAAGAAGGTCCCGTATCCGACCGTAGCCCTGGTTGGTTACACCAACGCCGGCAAGTCGACCCTGTTCAACCGCCTGACCCATGCCACCGTCGTGGCCGAGGACATGCTGTTCGCGACGCTGGATCCCACCCTGCGCAACGTCAAGCTTCCCGACGGCCGGCCGGCGATCCTCTCCGACACCGTCGGTTTCATCTCAGACCTGCCGCATGAGCTGGTCGAAGCCTTCCGCGCCACCCTTGAGGAGGTGCAGCAGGCCGACGTGGTTCTGCACGTGCGCGATGTGGCTAGTCCCGACACCGACGCCCAGGCCCGCGACGTCCAGGCGGTGCTGGCCGAGCTGAAAGTCACGGCCGAGGACGGCAAGACCATCATCGAGGTCTGGAACAAGATCGACCTGGTCGACGGCGAATCTCGCGAGATCCTCGATGGCCAGGCGCGCCGCGTCGGCGCTTCGGCGGTCTCGGCCGTCACCGGGGAAGGCTGCGCCGAACTGCTCAAGCGGATCGGAACCCTGATCGACGACACGCCGCCCGTCGCGGTGCGACTGGCGGCGGCGGACGGCGAAGCCCTGGCCTGGATCTATCGCAATGGTCGGGTCGAGAGCCGCGAGGACGAGTCTGAGGGTGGCGTGCGCCTGATCGCGCGTCTCGACGCCCAGGCCCTGGGTCGTTTCGAGCGTCAGTTTCCCGACGTCTGGATCATGGCCACCAGCGACTAATCGCCGAACGCCGTTCTTCCGGGGCTTGCCTGTCTCGCGGTCTCGGTGAAAGCTCTGCGCTTTGCAATCGAGAGGCGAGTCATGAGCACGAATTGGGATGGGGTGTCGGTGCCTGATGCGGCGACCGTGGTGGTCAAGAAGATCGAGGGTTTCGTCGCCCACCCCTATGACGACAACGGCGCGATCGCCGGGGGCACCTGGACGATAGGCTATGGCTCTATCCGGGACGGCGCCAACAAGCCGGTGACGCCCACCACCCCGAACATCACCGAGGCCCAGGCGGTCAAGCTGCTGCTGCGCGACATGACGGGCGCGGCCAAGGACGTTCACAATCGGGTCAAGGTGGATCTGCTGGTCTGGGAGGCTGCGGGCCTGATCTCCTGGACCTATAATCTGGGCGGCGGCAATCTCGGGGCCTCGACCATGCTGCGCAAGATCAACGCCGGCGACAAGGCCGCCGTGCCGCTGGAAATGCGCAAATGGATCAACCAGGAGGGCAAGCCCTTGGTCGGCCTGCTGCGTCGCCGCTGGGCCGAGGCGGCGATCTTCCTGGGCAAGGATCCGGTCAACGCCATCGTCCGCGCCTGGCGCGAGATCGACTCGCTGGACGACTGGCCGGCGTTCTGATCCATGCTCCCGCGAGTCGGGCTTGCAAAAGATTACGCTTGTGATCTTTAGAGTCTGTGTCGCGTGGGAGGATAGGCGTTGATCGTTGAAGGCAAGGCCTGGGGCTCGACGCCGCCGCCGAAGCGCGGCTGGGTGTTGTTTCGCTGGCTGGTGGTGGGTCTGTTGCTAGCCATTCCGTTGGTGCTGGGCGGCTTGGCCCTGAAGGATCACTTCGACCAGACCAAGGCGATGCCCGCCCTGGAGGCCGACTGGAAGGCCGTGCGCCAGGCGCTCACCGACCGACTGCATCAGGCGGGACCGATCGAGGTCGGCCAGGTCTGGGCCACCCATGGCCGCCAACTTTGCGGCGTGGTCAACGGCAAGGGCAGCTTCGGCGGCAAGACCGGCATGGTCCGGTTCTACGCCGTCGATCGCCAGCCGGTCCTGAAGTTCGAGGCCGGCGTAACGGGCTTCGAAGAGGCCTTCGAGCCCTGCATGAAGGACCATTGGCTGGTGGTGAAGGAAGGCTCGCAGGAGACCGGCTTCTGCGCCACCAAGGAAGGCGACAAGGTCTGCAATCGGATCAGGTTCTAGGACGCGGAGCTCCAGCTCATCCGCGCGTGGCCTTCTCCGCCGCCTTGGCCGCGTTCCACAACCCGTCCATCTCCGCCAGGTCCGACTGATCCGGCGCGCGGCCATCCTTGGCCAGCTCGGCCTCGATGAATCCAAAGCGGCGGACGAACTTGGCGTTGGTGGCGCGCAGGGCGTCCTCGGGCTCGTCATCGAGCTTGCGGGCCAGATTGGCGATGACGAACAGGATGTCGCCCAGTTCCTCGCGGGCCTTGGCCTTGTCGCCGGCGGCGATCTCGACCTTCAACTCGGCGACCTCTTCGGCCAGCTTGTCGAGCACCTCGTCGGTGGACGGCCAGTCGAAACCGACGCGAGCGGCGCGCTTGGTCAGCTTCACGGCTCGGGTCAGGGCAGGGAGCCCGGCTGGCACGTCGTCCAGCACGCCACCCGCTCTTTCGGCTTTTTGGGCCTTGGCCTGGCGTTCCTGAGCTTTTAGCGCCTCCCAGCCGGCGTTCTGGTCGGCCTTGTCGGCATAGGCATGGTCGCCGAAGACGTGGGGGTGTCGGCGGATCATCTTGTCATTGATCGCCGTGGCCACGCCGGCCAGGTCGAAGGCGCCCTGCTCCTGGGCCATGCGCGAATGGAACACCACCTGCAGCAACAGGTCGCCCAGCTCTTCCTTCAGGTCGGCCAGGTCGCCGCGCTCGATGGCGTCGGCCACCTCATAGGCTTCCTCCACCGTATAGGGCGCGACGGTGGCGAAGGTCTGCTCCTGGTCCCACGGACAGCCGCCGTCGGGATCGCGCAGCTTGGCCATGATGTCGATCAGGGTGAAGAGCGGGTGCCCCTCATCACGCGGCGAGTCATTCAGCGGCGGGCTTGGGCGCGAGGAGGGGTGAGACATGCGGTTCCGGGCTCGGGCTGGGGAGGGGCTCGGCCGCGTCCCGTTCGTCGAGTTGACGGCGGATCTCGGCATGGGCGGTCGCGTCCAGGCGATAGCGCAGGATGATCGCGCACACCAGCAGGGCCAGCACCGCCGGCACGAAGCCGTACAGACCGATGAGCGCCGCATCGCCTTGGGCGCTGGGAGCCTTGGGGTCGAACCCGAGTTGGGCCAGCAACAGGAACACGCCGATCGCCAGGGCGTAGCCCAGCTTCACGGTGCCGTTGACGACGGCGTAGAGCAGGCCCGTGCGGTCGACGCCGCTGGCCAGCCGCTCCTCGTCGCCGATGTCGGCCATCATCGAGCGCACCAGCAGCGGCGCGGCCGAATAGGGCAGGCCGGCCAGGATCAGCGACACCACGCCAACCACGCTGAAGCCGCGAGGAATGAACACCGAAGCCACCTGGAAGACGGCGTAGACCACGGCGGCGATGGCCAGGGCTCGGTGTTTGCCAAGCCTCTTGGCGAGGGCCGGCCAAATCGGCGAACCACCCAAGGCGGCGACGAAATAGACCAGCAGCATGATGCCGGCCGTCGCCTTGTCGAACCCCTTGATGCGCTCGAAGAAGAAGAAGAAC
>JACMOF010000472.1 GCA_014378155.1 Caulobacter sp.
CAAGGTCATCCTGCTGGCCCATTTCGACCGCCCCAAGGGCAAGGTCGTGCCGGAGATGAGCCTGGCCTTCGTGGCCGAGCCGCTGGGCAAGCTGCTGGAGCAGGAGGTGGCCTTCGCCGCCGACTGCGTGGGTCCCAAGGCTAAGGCCGTGGTCGACGCCATGGAAAACGGTGGCGTCGCCCTGTTCGAAAATGTCCGCTTCCACGCTGGCGAAGAGAAGAACGAGGCCGAGTTCGCCGCCCAGCTGGCGGAAAACGGCGACCTCTATGTCAATGACGCCTTCAGCGCCGCCCACCGCGCGCATGCTTCCACCGTGGCCCTGGCCCGCCTCCTGCCGTCCTATCCGGGCCTGGCGATGCAGCGCGAGCTGGACGCCCTGGACGCCGCCCTGGGCAATCCCAAGAAGCCGGTGCTGGGCATCGTCGGTGGCTCCAAGGTCTCGACCAAGCTGGATCTGCTCAACAACCTGGTCGCCAAGCTGGATCGCCTGGCGATCGGCGGCGGCATGGCCAACACCTTCCTGTTCGCCCAGGGCCACGATGTCGGCAAGTCGCTCTGCGAGAAGGACCTGGCCGACACCGCCCGCCAGATCATCGCCACCGCTGAAAAGTCGGGCTGCGAACTGCTGCTGCCGGTCGACGTGGTGGTGGCCAAGAAGGTCGCCCCCGGCGTCGACGCCGAGACCCGCGACTTGGCCGATGTCCAGCCCGACGACCTGATCCTGGACGCCGGTCCCAAGAGCGCCCAGCGCCTGATCGAGGCTATGGACGCCTCCAACACCCTGATCTGGAACGGCCCGCTAGGCGTGTTTGAAGTGCCACCTTTCGACGAAGCGACTGTTTCGGCGGCAAAACACGCCGCCAAACTCGCGAAATCGGGTAAGATCGTCGCCGTGGCCGGTGGCGGTGATACCGTGGCGGCCTTGAACCACGCGGGCGTGTCGAGCGATTTCACTTTCGTCTCGACGGCCGGCGGCGCGTTTCTTGAATGGATGGAAGGCAAGACGCTTCCGGGTGTCTCGGTCTTGGAGGCATAGGCAGGAAAAAGACTTACCGGGTCCCCCACGGACCGCTCATCCCGGCGAATGCCGGGACCCAGATTCATCTGGAGCGGCTCGCGGGCTTCACCTGGGTCCCGGCATGCGCCGGGATGAGCGGATGATAGATGGGCGAAGAACGCAAAGCGTCAAAAGCCCCAAAAACAAGAAACGGCCCAACCACTTCACGCTTGCAGGAGACACCACGTGGCGAGGATCACGCTAAGACAGCTATTGGACCATGCGGCGGAGCACAGCTACGCCCTGCCCGCCTTCAACATCAACAACATGGAACAGGGCCTGGCGATCATGGAGGCGGCGGAAGCTGTCAATTCCCCGGTCATCATCCAGGCCTCGCGCGGCGCGCGGAACTACGCCAACGACATCATGCTGGCCCGGATGATCGACGCCCTGGCCGAGATCTACCCCAACATCCCGGTGTGCATGCACCAGGACCATGGCAACGGCCCGGCCACCTGCGCCACGGCGATCCAGTACGGCTTCACCTCGGTGATGATGGACGGCTCGCTGCTGGAGGACGCCAAGACCCCCGCCACCTACGAGTACAATGTCGAGGTCACCCGCAAGGTGGTCCAGATGGCCCACAGCTGCGGCGTCTCGGTCGAGGGCGAGCTGGGGGTCCTGGGCTCGCTGGAAAGCGGCATGGGCGAGGCCGAGGACGGCCACGGCTTCGAGGGCGTTCTCAGCCATGACGAGCTGCTGACCGATCCCGACCAGGCGGTCGACTTCGTGCAGCAGACCGGCGTCGACGCCCTGGCCATCGCCATGGGCACCAGCCACGGGGCCTACAAGTTCACGCGCAAGCCCGACGGCGACGTCCTGGCCATGAACGTGATCGAGGACATCCACCACCGCCTGCCCAACACCCACCTGGTGATGCACGGCAGCTCCAGCGTTCCGCAGGACCTGCAGGACATCATCAACCAGTACGGCGGCGCCATTCCCCAGACCTGGGGCGTGCCCGTGGAAGAGATCCAGCGCGGCATCCGCCACGGGGTTCGCAAGGTCAATGTCGACACCGACAACCGCCTGGCGATCACCGGCGCGATCCGCAAGATCCTGGCCGAGCACCCGCACGAGTTCGACCCGCGCGCCTATCTGAAGCCCGCCAAGGAAGCCATGCGCAAGGTCTGCCAGGCCCGCTTCGTCGAGTTCGGCTCGGCCGGCCACGCCGACAAGGTCAAGGCCCTGTCCACCGCCACCATGGCCAAGCGCTACGCGTCCGGCGAACTGCACGCCAAGTTCGGCGAGGCGGCCAAGAAGGCGGCGGCAGAGTAGGGCTTAGGGTTCAAACCCGCCCAAAAACCCCGAGCGGAGATCGGGGTGAACAATCAGGCCTTCTCGGGCGACCGGGGAGGCCTTTTCCGTGCGCCTCAAGGCAACCCCCACCCTCGCCGGCCGTTACCTTGCCCCATTGGTTTCAAGGATACGCACGATGATACTTCCCAAGGGCGCGCTCGTCGCCGTCGTCGATGGCGAGAAACTGGTGATGTTCAAGAACACCGGCGACCAGACGCCCGAACTGACGGCCCTGCCCACCCCCGACATCGACGGCGACGGCGGCGGTACGGGCGGCCACGCCTCCAGCTCGGCCAATCCCGACGAAAGCACCAAGTCGGAGGATGGCTACGCCGCCGGCGTCGCCGCCGCGCTGAACAAGCAGGCCCTGACCAACCAGTTCGAGCACCTGTTCGTCGTCGCCGCCCCCAAGACGCTCGGCGAGCTGCGCAAGCATTGGCACAAGGCGCTGGAAGCCAAGCTGGTCGGCGAACTCGCCAAGGACCTGACCGGCCAATCCGCCGACGCGATCGCCACGGCCATCGCCCACGCCTGACCGGCGCCTGCGCGCGGCAAAAAGGCCTCCCAGAGCAATCTGGGAGGCCTTTTTCTCGCCTGGATTTGAAGTGCTCTGCGGGCTGGGCGGCCGCGTTCTAGAGCATTTTTCGAGCGAAGTGGTCCCGCTTCGCGTGAAGAAAAATGCGTGAAAACAAAAGATTAGAGCTCACGGCCTGACGCAGTCAGGTCGGGAAATGCTCTAGTCGGCGACGCCGCAGAGATCGGGACGGGTCATGGCCGAGGTTCAAACCACTTTTCCCGGCGCGCCGGCCAAGGCCTCCCTGGCCTTGGTCACCAGGGCCTCGTCGGGGATCGGCGAGGCCTTCGCCCGGGCCCTGGCGGCGCGAAGCCACGACCTGGCGCTGGTCGCCCGCCGGGCCGACCGGCTGGAGGCCCTGGCCGCCGAGCTTTCCGCCGCCCATGGCGTCACCGCCTTCGCCATCCCAGCCGACCTGTCGCTGATGGGGGCCGAGGCCACCGTGCTGGACG
>JACMOF010000473.1 GCA_014378155.1 Caulobacter sp.
CCGTGGCTGTCGGCGATGACCTGGATCTCGATGTGGCGGGGCTTCTGGAGGTAGCGCTCCATATAGACCGTGTCGTCGCCGAACGCAGCGCGGGCTTCGGCGCGGGCGGTCGAGGCCGCCTCGGCCAGATCTTCACGCGTCTGGGCGACCTTCATGCCGCGACCGCCGCCGCCGGAGGCAGCCTTGATCAGCACGGGGAAGCCGATCACGTCGGCGGCCGCGAAGGCCTCTTCCTCGGTCGAGACGCCGCCGTCAGAGCCGGGAACGACGGGAATGCCCGCGTCCTTGACGGCCTGTTTGGCGGTGATCTTGTCGCCCATCATCCGGATATGTTCCGGCTTGGGCCCGATGAAGGTGTAGCCGTGGGCGCCGACGATCTCGGCGAAGCGGGCGTTTTCCGACAGGAAGCCGTAGCCCGGATGGATCGCCTGGGCGCCAGTGATTTCGGCGGCCGCGATGATCGACGGGATGTTCAGATAGCTCTTGGCGGCCGAGGCCGGGCCGATACAGACGCTTTCGTCGGCCAGCCGCACCCACATGGAATTGGCGTCGGCCTCGGAATGGACCGCCACGGTGGCGATGCCCATTTCCTTGCAGGCGCGGTGAACCCGAAGCGCGATCTCGCCTCGGTTGGCGATGAGGATCTTGTCAAACATGCCGATTACTCGACGATGACGAGGGGCTCGCCGAACTCGACGGGCTGGGCGTCTGCCACCAGGATTTCGACGACCTTGCCAGCCTTGGTGGCGGCGATCGGGTTCATGGTCTTCATCGCCTCGACGATCAGCAGGGTCTGACCGGCGGTCACGGTGTCGCCCACCTTGATGAAGGCGTCGGCGCCGGGCTGGGACGACATGTAGACGGTGCCGACCATCGGCGACTTGACGATGTCGCCGGCGGCGCGGGCGGCGGGCGCCTCAGCCGCCGGCGTCGCAGCGGCTGGAGCGGGCGCAGAGGCCTGGGCGACGGGCGGGGGAACATAGGTGGCGGGCTGGGCGGCCAGGGTCAGCTCGCGGGCGACCCGGATCTTCAGGCCGGCGTGCTCGACCTCGATCTCCGACAGGCCCGTGTCCTTCAGGATGTCGGCCAGCTTGCGGACCAGGCGGACGTCGATCGACGGGGTCTCGACCGGATCGGCGGGAGCCTTGGGAATGGACATGGAAGCTTACCTTGCTGTCTTTTTCAGGAGCCGGGGTGGCCGGCTAGTTGGCGCCGACCAGGCCGGCGGCGGCCTCGATCGCCAGTTCATAACTCGCCGCGCCGAAGCCGGAGACTATTCCGGTCGCAGCGAGCGAAACATAGGTGTGGCGGCGGAAGTCTTCCCGCGCCGCCGGGTTAGACAGGTGGCACTCGATGATCGGGATGTTCAAGGCCTTCAAAGCATCAAGCAAGGCGATCGAGGTGTGGCCGTATCCGGCCGGATTGATCACCAGCGCGCAGGCGTCCAATCGGGCCTCATGCACCCAATCGATCAGCACGCCTTCGTGATTGCTTTGCCTGAAGACAACGGAAAGGCCCCGAGCGGCCGCCCGCGCCTCGCAGCGCGCACGGACATCGTCGAGCGTGTCCTTGCCGTAGATCTCGGGCTCACGCGTTCCCAATAGGTTGAGGTTGGGTCCGCTCAGCACATGGATCGGTTTTAGCATTCGGCTCCCGCCGTCGATTCCGGGAGGTCTTGTATAGCCGGTTCCGCCAGGTCACAAGCAGGGCTCGCTTCGGAGGTGATATGCGGCTGCTGTTGAATGGCGAGGACCGGGCGTTCGAGGGCGTCTCGACGCTCGCGGATCTGGTGTCGGTCCTGGGCCTGGACGCCCGCAAGGTGGCTGTCGAGCGTAATCTCGAGATCGTCCCGCGCTCGACCTATGCCGCCACGGCGCTGACGGACGGCGACCGGATCGAGATCGTGACGTTCATAGGGGGTGGGTAGACGGCAGGGGCGTCCTGCGCGTTTGAAACCCGAGCCCCACAGGCGTAAACCCACCCCATGAACGCGCACGTCCCCCCCGAATCCGCCGCCGCCGTCGCTGACGCCGATACCTGGACCGTCGCCGGCCGCACCTTCACCTCGCGGCTGATCGTCGGCACCGGCAAGTACAAGGACTACGCCACCAACGCCGCCGCGGCCAAGGCTGCGGGCGCCGAGATCGTGACGGTGGCCGTGCGCCGGGTGAACCTGACCGACCCGACCCAGCCGCTGCTGGTCGACTACGTCAAGCCGACCGAATTCACGTTCCTGCCGAATACAGCGGGCTGCTTTACCGGCGAGGACGCCGTGCGCACCCTGCGCCTGGCCCGCGAGGCCGGCGGCTGGGACTTGGTCAAGCTGGAGGTGCTGTCCGACCCCAAGACCCTCTATCCGGACATGGAAGAGACCCTGCGCTCGCTGAAGCTGCTGGTCTCCGAGGGCTTCCAGGTGATGGTCTATTGCTCGGACGACCCCGTTTATTGCCGCAAGCTGGAAGAGGCGGGCGCGGTCGCGATCATGCCTCTTGGCGCGCCGATCGGCTCGGGTCTGGGCATTCAGAACCGGGTCAACCTGCGGATCATCATCGAGAACGCTGGGGTGCCGGTGTTGGTCGACGCCGGGGTCGGCACGGCGTCGGATGCGGCCATCGGCATGGAGCTGGGCTGCGACGCCATCCTGATGAACACCGCCATCGCCGAGGCCAAGGATCCGATCCGCATGGCCAGGGCCATGAAGCACGCGGTGATCGCCGGCCGCGAGGCCTATCTGGCCGGCCGGATGCAGAAGCGGCTCTATGCCGATCCCAGCTCGCCGCTTGCGGGGCTGATCTAGAGCATTTTTCGAGCGAAGTGGTTCCGGCTCGCGTGAAGAAAAATGCGTCAAAACAAAGGTTAGAGCTCACGGCCTGACGCAGTCAGGTCGGGAAATGCTCTAGGCCTTCACGTCGAGGAACGAGCCCTGCTTCATCTCGGGGTCGTTCTCGATCTGCGCCTTAATCTGGGCCTTCAACTGATCCTCGATCTTCTGGCGAGCCTTGGGGTCCATCGCCTTCAGCTGTTCCTCGGTGAGGCCCATCTGGCCCAGCATGGCCGCCCGCATCTTCTGGGCGGGTGTCAGCTTGGCGTAGTCGAGGAAGTCGTCCTTGGCGGTCTTCGCGGGCGCGGCGGCCATGCCGAGGGCCGAGGTCGCGTCGGCCGGCTTGGCGGCTGTGACCTTGTTGATCTTCGCCAAGGTGGCGCTGGCCAGCGAGGCCAGAATGCTGGGACCGGAAATGAGCATGGGAACTCCCGCCTTGAACTCAGGCGGGGCGCGCGCTGCAAGCGCCGTGCGCGTGGACGGGGCCAGGCTTTTCAGGGGCTTAGCGTCGAGGGGCGACACTGGCGGCAAGGATCGCCTAGCAGAGTGTTCCCGGTGAGCAGAAAAGGGTCAAGCTTGGCGAATGCCGCCTTCTCCTAACGGAAAAGCGTGTCGACGCGGGTGGGTACGAAACAGAATCCATCAAAATCAACGCTCTAAACTTTCTCGATCTTTTTGACACCCACCCCCTTCTGGCGCCCGCATACTCTGCTCACCCCATCGCACGGGGAGGGACGTCGGCCGGCGACCTGACGGGCGGTAGGGGGTGGTCGAGCGGGAAGG
>JACMOF010000474.1 GCA_014378155.1 Caulobacter sp.
GGCCCCGCGCCTGAGCTTCCCACATCATCAGGAAGGTGGTGTCGTTCTCGATATTGATCCCCTGGACGGGATCCATCTGGACGGCGACTCTCAGCGACATGGGGGCTCCGGATCAGATGCGGACGCGACGGCGCAGGCCTCGCGTGACGAACGCCTTAGTTAGGATGACCAAGACGGTAATGCGAGGAATGTTCGCCTTGTCGCGATCAAACCGGCTCGACAGCGCGCTCCACGTCTGATGGATTAAAACAAGCTTCACCCGCGGAGATGGATCCGTGCGCAGCCTCGCCCTGTACGTCGGCCTCGCCGCCGCGTTCGTCCTCGGGAGCGAGGTGCGAGCCCAAGCCATCATCGACATGCATCTGCACGCCATTCCGGCCGACAGCCAGGGACCGCCGCCCATCCGGTCGTTTCGTCCAAGAACGATGCGGCTCTGCGGGACGAGACCCTGGCGGCCCTGCGGCGCTAGAGCATTTCCCGACCTGACTGCGTCAGGCCGTGAGCTCTAATCTTCTGTTTTAACGCATTTTTCTTGACGCGAACCGGAACCACTTCGGTCGAACAATGCCCTAGTTCAGCCGCAGCCGCATCCGCTCGCGCGCCGCCCGGGCGGCTATGGCCGCGCCGCCGTCCAGGACCTGGGCGCGCGACAAGGCCTGCAACGCTCCCGCCAGCGCCCCTTGCCCTTCGCGGGCGGCGGCGACGTCGAGCCAGGGATGGTGGTCGGTGGGGTCGAGCAGGGCCCGGCGCAGGGCCGAGCGCTCGGCCCGCGCCCAGTCGCGCGACTGCTGGGCGCGGGCGAAGATATTGTTCTGCAGGCGGATCAACACGGCGCGGTCGGAGATCGGGCTCATCAGCACGTCCAGCTTGGCGGCGACGTCGGGCATCAGGCCGGTTCGCAAGGCCCGGCGCGACAGTTCCGACGGCAGCACTACCCGGCCCTCGCTGAACGGGTCCAGGGCCAGCGGGCCCTCTTCGGTCTCGATGCGCAGCAGGAAGTGACCTGGGAAATCGACGCCGTGCAAATCGAGGCCGCACGACCGGCCCGCATGCAGGTAAAACACTCCCAACGCCACAGGCAGGCCCTTGCGCCGCTGCGCCACGGCGATGATGTCGGCGTTGTCGGAATGGTCGTAGGTGATCAGGTCGCCCGACAGCCGCAAATCCCCGGCCATGGTCTCGGCCAGGGCTTCCTCGGCGGATTCCAGCTTCAGACGCTCGGTCAGGCGATCGACCGAATGGCGGGCCAGGTCGAGCACCGGCGCCGGGTCGCGATCGGGATCATCATGCACGGCGCAGGCCAGGGCTGCCTCCAGCAGCGGAAAAGCCTTGTCCGGACGATTGCCGGCGTCGGTCAGCAGGGCCTCGGCTTCCTCGCGGGTCACGATGCGGGGTTCCAGCTGTTGGGCCAGGCGTCGGGTACGTGACGCGGCCGGCGGCCGGGGGCCAGGGCGATCAGATCGAGCCGCACCGTAGCGTCGCGCAAACCCGAGCGGCTGGCGGCGATGTGGGCGCCGGCCCGCCGCAGCCGCGCCTGCTGCTCATGGGTCACCGCTTCCAAGGCTGTCTCCAGGCTGGTTCTGCGCTTGACTTCAACAACGGCCAGGACGCTTCCCCGTTGCGCCAACAGGTCGATCTCGCCCAGGGGCGTGGCCAGGCGGAAGCCGAGGATGCGGTAGCCCTTGGCGAGCAACCATAGCGCCGCCACCACCTCGGCGCGGCGGCCCGACAGGCGAGCGGCGGCTCCCCTTGCCTTTCTTTCAGGGCGGAGGGGGCGGACAGCCGTCACGAGGCTTCGTCCTTCAGGGCCAGCGCCTGGCGGTAGAGGTCGCGGCGCGGCAGGCCCAGGGCCTTGGCTACCTCGGAAGCGGCCTCGCCCAGCGGCAGGCGGGCCATCGCCTCGCGCAGGGCCGCCTCGGCGTCGCCCTCGCGGACCGGCGCCTCTTGGCCAGGACCAACCAGAATGACGATCTCGCCCTTGGGGGCCGTAAAGCGGGGGTCGGCGGCCAGCACGTCGAGCGGGCCGCGGATGCAGGTCTCGTAGAGCTTGGTCAGTTCGCGGGCCACGGCGCCCTGGCGGGGTCCGAACACGGCGGCCATGTCGGCCAGGCTGTCGGCCACCCTCGAGGCGCCTTCGTAGAAGATCAAGGTGGCGCGGACATTGGCCAGCTCGGCGAAGAAGGTCTTGCGCGCCGCGCTCTTGGGCGGCGGAAAACCCGCGAACAGGAAGCGGTCGGTGGGTAGGCCAGCCAGGGTCAGGGCGGCGAGGGCCGCCGAGGCGCCGGGAATCGGAAACACCGCGTGGCCGGCCTCGATCGCCGCCTGGGCCAGGCGGTAGCCGGGATCAGAGACCATCGGGGTCCCGGCGTCTGACACCAGGGCCACCCGCTCGCCCGCCTCCAACCGCTCCAGGATCCTCGGCGTCTCGCGGTCGGCGACATGTTCGTCATACCGCTGCAGACGTTTGGAGATCGAATAGGCGGCCAGCAGCTTGCCTGAAACGCGGGTGTCCTCGGCCAGCAACACGTCGCAGGCGTTGAGCACGTCCAGCGCCCGCAGGGTGATGTCCCGCAGATTGCCAATCGGCGTGGCCACCAGATACAGGCCTGGGGCGAGCGGCGCGTCGGACAGGGCGGGCGGGGCAAGCTGGCGACGCAAGGGCAAACTTTCCGAGACGAAGGACGCCCACAACGCGGCGCGTTTCGCAGGGATATCAGGTCGCGAGCGTTCCTGTCAGCCGGTCCAGAACGAGACGTCCGGGCCGGGTGGCGCGTAGGCGAATCGGATCGTCGGCCAACAGGCCGTCCTCGACCAGGGATTTCACCTTCGGCGTGTCTGGCGACAGGGCAAGCGCGGCGATCTCGGCGAAGGCCACGCCGTCGTCTATACGTAGGCCCAGCACGAGGCGCTCCTCGGCGGCTTCGAGCGGGGTCAGGACTTCACGCTCGAAGCCGACTCCGGTTTGCGCCACGGCGCGGATGTAGTCGGCGACCTTGCGATGGGCCGTGGTGGCCAGCTTTCCGCCGTCCAGCGACAGCCGGCCGTGGGCGCCAGGGCCGGCGCCGACATAGTCGTGGCCCTGCCAATAGACCAGGTTGTGGCGTGAGCGGGCGGCCGGGCCCTGGGCGTGGTTTGAAACCTCGTAGGCGTCAAAGCCGGCGGCCTCGAGCACGATTTGCGTGGTCTCGAACAGCGACGCGGCCAAGTCCTGGTCGGGCACGACCATCCGGCCGCGGCCGATGGCCCGGTCGAAGGCGGTGCCCTGCTCGATTGTCAGTTGATAGGGCGAGACGTGCTCGGGGCCATGGGCCAGCAGTTCGCCCAGCTCCGCCGTCCAGGCCGCCGCCGTCTGGCCGGGCCGGGCGTAGATCAGGTCGGCCGACAAGCGCGGAAAGGCCTTGGCCGCCACGGCGAGCGCCCGGCGGGCCGAGCCGGCGTCGTGGTTGCGGCCCAGCAGGGACAGGGCCGCGTCGTCCAGCGCCTGGACGCCCAGCGACAGCCGCGCCACGCCGGCCGCCGCCAACGCGTCGAAACGATCCGCTTCGGCGTCGGTGGGATTGGCCTCGAGGCTGATCTCCAGGTCCTCGGCCGGGCTCCAAAGCACCTTGGCCGTATCGATCACCCGGGCGACATGGGCGGGGTCCATCAGCGACGGCGTGCCGCCACCGAAGAAGATCGACAGCAGCTGACGAGGCCCGGTCAGGGCGCGCTGGGCGATCAGGTCGGCGACGATGGCGTCGACCAAGGCCGCTTGCTCGCCAGTCCGGCCCCGGTCGCGCACCACGTTGAAGTCGCAATAGGGGCAGATGCGGGCGCAATAGGGCCAGTGAACATAGACGCCGAGGGGAGGCGGTTGCGTCATCGCACAAGCCTTCCCCACACCGTCTCCCCGGCGAAGGCCGAGCCCCAGGTGAAACCCACGAGACGCTCAGGATGAATCTGGGTCCCGGCCTTCGCCGGAAAGCCAGATATGGGTTGGCGGTTTGGTGAAACCCTAGTCAAACAGCGCCGCCTTCAGCTTCGCGAACGCGATCGCCCGATGGCTCATGGCGTCCTTGGCGGCCGGCTCCATCTCGCCGAACGTCTGGTCGAGGCCCGTGGGAACGAAGATCGGATCGTAGCCGAAGCCGTTGTCGCCGCGCGGCGGGAAGGTCAGAACGCCGTGCACCTCGCCCTGCACCACCACCGCCGGGCCGCCGTTTGGCCAGGCGACGGCCAGGGCGCAGGTGAACCAGGCCGCGAGATCTTCGGAGCCCGTCTCCTCGATCCGCTCCGCCACCTTGTCCATCGCCAGGCCGAAATCCTTGGTCGGCCCGGCCCAACGCGCCGAATAGATGCCCGGCTGTCCGTCCAGGGCCGCGACCGACAGACCCGAATCATCGGCCAGGGCGATCTGGCCCGAATGGTCGGCGGCGTGACGGGCCTTGAGCAGGGCGTTGCCGACGAAGGTCGTCTCGGTCTCGTCCGGCTCGGGGATGCCCAGGGCGCCGGCGGTCAACACC
>JACMOF010000051.1 GCA_014378155.1 Caulobacter sp.
CCACCTGGCCAGGCTGGTGGACGGCGGCCTGCTGAGCGTCGAGCGCCAGGGGCGCCACCGCTATTACCGCCTGGCCAACGCCGAGGTCGCCCATGTGCTCGAGGCCCTGGCCGTGCTGGCTGCGCCGGTGCGGTCGCTGCAACAGCCCCGCTCGCCCGAGGCCCGCGCGCTGCGTGAAGGCCGCCGCTGTTACGGTCACCTGGCGGGACGGCTGGGCATCGCCGTGACCGACGCCCTCGTCGCGCGGGGCGTGCTCGCGCTGGCCGACGACAAGCTCTACGCGGTCCCCGACGCCGGCCGCGCCTGGTTCGGGGACCTGGGCCTGGAGCCTACCGCCCTACGCGCCAAGCGCGGCGTCGCCCGCCAGTGCCTCGACTGGACCGAACGCCGCCACCACCTGGCCGGCCCGTTGGGCGTGGCCCTGCTGTCGCGGATGGTGGCGCTGGGCTGGATCGACGCAGACACCGGCAGCCGGGCGGTGAAGTTGACCATGCTGGGGCGTGGGGAACTACGCTTGCGGCTGGGTGTGGACTTGGAGACGATGGAGTGTCAGGAGGCGGCTTAGCGTCCTTCTCCCGCAAGGGGAGAAAGATTTAGGCCGCCTCCACCCCGAACTGCAGCCGCGCCAGCTTCGCATACAGCCCGCCCTGGGCCGAGAGCTCGGCGTGGGTGCCTTGCTCCACGACGCGGCCGTCTTCCATGACCACGATCCGGTCCGCCTTCAGCACCGTGGCCAGGCGGTGGGCGATGACCAGGGTGGTGCGGCCTGACATGGCGTCGTGCAGGGCCTTCTGAACCAGCCGCTCGTTCTCGGCGTCGAGCGCCGAGGTGGCCTCATCGAGCAGCAGGATCGGGGCGTTGCGGACCAAGGCGCGGGCGATGGCCAAGCGCTGGCGCTGGCCGCCCGACAGGGTCTTGGCGCGTTCGCCGACGGGCGTGTTGAACCCCTCCGGCAGGGCTTCCAGGAAGCCGGTCGCCTGGGCGGCGGCGGCGGCGGCGCGGGCCTCGGCCTCCGTCGCGTCCTCGCGGCCAAAGCGGATGTTGTCCAGCGCCGAGCCGGAGAACAGCGGCGAGTCCTGGGCGACCAGGGCCATGCGGGCGCGGACCTCGGCCGGGTCGGCGGCGCGCAGATCGACGCCGTCCAGCTTCACCGACCCCATCTGCGGGTCATAGAAGCGCAGCAGCAGCCGCAGGACGGTGCTCTTGCCCGCCCCCGAGGGTCCGACCAGGGCCACGGTCTCGCCGGGCCTGACGGTCAGGTCGAAGCCCCGCAGCGCCGGCAGGTCCGGACGACCGGGATAGGCGAAGGTGACGTTCTCGAAAGCGATCGCCCCCAGGGCCGGCATGGGCAGGGCCTGGGGCTTTTCCGGCGCGGCGATGCCGGGCTCGGAATTGAGCAGATCGGAGATTCGCTCCATGGCGCCGGCCGCCTTCTGCACGTCGCCCCAGACCTCGCCCAGGGCGCCGACCGAGCCGGCGGAGAAGATCGCCAGCAGGGCGAACTGGGCCAGGGTGCCGCCGGTCATCTCGCCCGCCAGCACCAGGTGCGCGCCGACCCACAGCAACAGGGCCACGCCGCAGAAGGCCAGGGCCATGACCACGGCGGTCATCGCGGCCCGGGCATTGATACGCTTGACGGAAGCTTTGTAGGCGCCTTCGACGGCGCCGCCGAACCGGATGTCGGCTGCGCCCTCGCGCCCGAAGGCCTGGACGGTGTCCAGCGCGTCCAGGCTCTCGCCGGCATAGCCCACCGCGTCGGCGAACTTGTCCTGGGCGCTGACCGACAGCTTGCGGACATTGCGGCCCAGCAGGAAGATCGGCGCCAGGATCACCGGCACCATCAGCACGATGAAGCCCGCCAGCTTGGGACTGACAAAGGCCATGTAGCCCAGGCCGCCGATCAGGCTGAGGATGTTGCGCAGGGCCACCGAGACGCTGGTCCCGACCAGTTGCTCGATGATGGTGATGTCGGTGGTCATCCGCGACAGCACCTCGCCGGTGCGGGTCTTCAGGAAAAAGGCCGGGTCCAGCTTGAGCGTGTGGCCATAGAGCGCCCGGCGCAGGTCGGCGACCACGCGCTCGCCCAGCCGGGTGACGAAGAAGAACCGCAGGGCCGTGGCCACGGCCAGCAGCACGGCGACCGCGCCGAGGCCCAGGAAGGCGCTGTTGATCGCGGTGTCCGAGCCTTTGGTGAAGCCCTTGTCGATCACCCCCTTGAAAGCCCCTGTCAGGCCCAGGGTGGCCCCGGTGGAGAACAGCAGGAAGAAGCCGGCCGCCAGGGCGTCGCCCACGTGGCGGCGCACGAACGGCAGCAGATGGGCCAGGGGACGGATGTCTTTCCGACGGGGACGACGGTTGGCCGCCTCGGCCAGGTTCTGCACCAACTCCGCGCCGGCGCTCGGCCTGCCCTCGGCCGAAATCTCGCCCGCGTTCACGTCACTCATCAACTGTCCCTTGCCAAATTCGCGCGCTTTCTTTATAGCCGCGCGTCTCCGAGAGCCACCCGCAAGGCTGGCCCCCGCCCACATTACACGCCGCCTCAAGTCGGTTGGATCGCCCGATGAAACAAGACATTCACCCCGACTACCACTTCATCACCGTCACCATGACCGACGGCACGTCCTATCAGACCC